>JACPTH010000133.1:0-3605 GCA_016192885.1 bacterium
AAATTTTCCATGGTTTTCTGGGGATCAGAAGGGGTTTCATGTTGGCAAACGGAAATCAAGCTTTCAGGTTCAAGAAATTTTCCGCATGGAGGGACGGGTAGCCCAAAACCCATCGTCGTTGAAAATTCTTTGAAGAATTGGTTCCCAACAAATTTCACCTTAAGGTTAAAACCGTCATTAGATACAATTCCATACAACACAACTTGATCCGCTATTTTTAGGAGGGGTAAAATATTTTCCTTTAGCTTACTAACCTGGTTGAATTTCAGCTTTTTCAATTTTTCCGGGTCTTTCAAAAAAAGCTCCACTTGATCTGCGATTTTAATCGGATCCAAAAAGCCTTGGATTTTTAGGCAAGAGTTGAAAGTCGGAATTTCTGCGGCTAATGCGGAAAGGGTATCTTTAGAACGGGCTGATAAGCTCCCAACCGAATTTTTTTCTTCCGAACTCCATTCTTGAGCGAAAACCGGGTGCAAAGGGCGATGGGTAGAAGAACCACTTGAGGAAGAAAAACCCGCAACCTCCAAAACTTCTCCCTGAAAACTACTTTCCAATTTTTTTACGAACCTCCCCAATCTCCGCATAATTTCAAGGGGTTCTTTGTTTGAATCTTTCAGGAATCCGCCAATTCGCGTCAAAGAAATAGAATATTGGGCGGTTACTGAATTATCTGAAACCGTGAGCGGTGCAGGTTCCGAATCTTTTGAAGCAGAAAGAATCCCGGTGGAAAGGGATAAAAAAAAGAAAAATAAAAGAAAAAATTTACAAAAAAAATACAAAGGCTTCCGCATTCCATTACCTCCGAGCTATGGATTTTTTTCCTTGAATATTATATCTTGGCGACTTTTTTTATACAATAAGTACCGACGAAACCCGTAGACCAAAAATTCAGGAATTACCCATTAATGAAATCCCCGCTCAAATCCTCACTGACAGCTCAACTTGATCCCCTGACTCCTTGCTCGAAGCGCTTTACGCCGATTGCCAAGGTAACTTCAATTTTAAAACATCGCGATTTTTTCGTCTCACCCCTCAAAGCTTACATCCATGTAAGCTTTCGTTGAAGTTCTTCATCCTGAAAAACTTCAACGAAAAATCGGATGTTTAAAAATCTCAAACACCTGGCAATTCGGCTCCGGGTCAGCAGGGATCGACGTTTGAGCTGTCAGTTATTCTCATGGGTAATTGCTGCCAAAAATTCTTGAAACTTGAGTAAGCCTTTAAACATATGATATAAATGGGTAATCTGTTTAAGAGGTGAAAAACCAGGCTTTCTTTAGAGCTTTTCAGCATGTTCCGGTTTTAGAAGAAGAATTTTGAAATGAATTTACGAGAATTTAAGAAGCTACTATTTCCAAAGTCATTTTCATCTTCCAAAGGTTTCATTCTTTTTATAGTAATTACCGTTTTAATAATGATTGGTATTATGGCGCTCTCCTTCGCATTCCAGAAATCCGGAGAAATAGAGCAGCTCAGCAAAAATATCGACCAAAATCGATTAATGGTTTTTTCCCAATCCGCTAACAATGAAATGTTTGCATATTTTAAAAGGTTCGCGAACGTCAATGGCGCACTTTCAGGTCAAAAAGATCCAAAGCTGCTTTTCAAACAAGCATTAGCGAATGGATACCCCCAAAACCCCATCGCGATGCTTAATCCGGCGCCTTATTCCCCCCCCATAACCAGGGAAATCGCCAAGACCCTGCCTTCCTATAAGATTCAGGTATCTTCGAAAGCTAATCTTGTGATTACCGGGGAATTTGGTGCGCCTAGGAAACGCTCTCTAACCGGTTATCTTGAAGTAATATCACATTCTCAAGACGATTTTAAAAATAAAATTGAAATCGTGGAACGGCGAGACGTGAAATTGGTCGACCTAGAAGACTTCTTCGATAAATACGTTCTTTACGTAAAAAACTTCTGTTACGATTACAATAACCCCAAACGTAGGCTAGTGATAATAGGACGCCCAATAAATGATGCAAACACTTCATTTTCCCGCGTTTATCTCGGAAATAGATATTATCCAAACTGCAAGGAAAAGGAACTTTTCGTTGCCGCCGGGAAAGCCGATCTACTCCCGCTTTTTTTTGACCTGGTTTTCGAAGGGGGTGGAACCTCTGACCCTTCAATTATTAATCTTCCGAACTTTCTTTTTGGCGGTGACAAAACATTTAAAGATTTCGAACTTACTACCCTAACTACGTCTAAACCGAATGAAATCCAAGAAATCCTGGCCACAAAAGAGAAAATGAAAAATTTAGGGAAACAACAGATATTTAAGAAAAATTTTTCGGTCAAATTTGACTCGGAATATAAATCAAGTTTTATGAAAACCTATATTGAAAATAACCCGGCAGTTAAAAAGCAATACATGCTGGTTGTTAAATCAGCTCAGGAAGTGGTTTCAAACAACCAGGCAAAAAGCACCATGGCGCTTGATAACTCCGCCGCGAATGAAATCCTAAATGATTACGCAAAAAGAAGTGGCGATAATTACTCCGCCTGTCAAATTTTTCAAGGTATCGTCACAACATTTATTAAGAACTGGTTTTACCGTTACGGCTACACCGATGCTTCCCACATCTGGGACGACGACAAAAACCTTAAACAATTCGCGGGGACTAGTGAAATCTCGATTTTTTCAGGAATTACCTCATACGCCAAGATCGTGGACTATAATCCGGAACGGTTTGGAGTCGGAAAGATGGCTTTTCTGTTTGGCCCCCAAAATGATCGTCCAGTTTTTGTTGAGGGAATGGCATTTTCCCGGTTTTTCAAAATTTCTTTCTTCGATGATTTCTTAACAACACTTGACCTACTAAACAATAAAATAGATAATTTTTACGTCTCCCCCGTTCCCTTAAGTTTCATCTCACCCTTTCCCCCTACCGTTTCATTTTTTAATGATCCAAAAATTGAAATTGACCCAATGGGCAAGACAAACTCACAAGAAAGACTACAACCAGTCGGAAGGCTAAACCCAGCCATTGATAGCCTCCGCATGGAAAATTCCCTTATGAGTCGTCCTATAGACCACATCCCGCTAAATCGGCTGCTTAACAAAAATAGCGTTGGAATTCAAAAGTTGTTTTTTGAATTAAAGGATAAAAATGGAGTCAATACAACGTTTTATTATTCGCCTTTTGAAGATAAACTTTCTACTTCGCCCCTGGCCACTTCAGCAGTTGTTTACCCCATGCAGAAAGCCTATCTTGAAAATGACCCGCTGGTCTCGGGTGATAAATTTATTAAAGGTTCTGACTTTTTTCCTTTGATCGATTATGAGACATTTAGCCATAACTACAAAACTGCTGAAACTTTAACCGCCGAGCAAGTCGTGGGGGAAGTTCTTTACGTCGATGGAAAGATGTACGTTGAAAAGGGGAAACTCGACTTAACTAAAGTAAAAAAATTCACCGGAAATGGAATGATTTACCTCGCAAATGGAAATTGCTACCTCGGCTCATTAGAGAAAGTTAACGACACTGACTCTTTGCGAATTTTTCTTTCGGGAGGTTCTTTTAAAGTTGAAAGCCCAAAGCCGGATGTGTTTATTCAAGCCTCGCTGATTGCCCTAAACTTTTCTTCCGGAGACAGCTCAG
>JACPTH010000133.1:3641-5583 GCA_016192885.1 bacterium
AACATGATAAGGAAATTTTTTCCCCTGCAGACACCATCAGAATTAGCATTGGAGAAGTTAGAACCATGTATAGCATTAACGCAGGCAACTCCACATTTTAGAGGATTTTGAAATTAATATGGATACCCCGCGTATAATTGTTGTATTCATGGTAGCTTTAATGATGATGTTCTCATTGGCGGTTTTACATAAATATAGCCAATCCCCCGTCACCTCTGAAGGCCCCACCAATCAACAATCTTACGTTGAGATCCCAAGGCCGTCCACTTTTCCGCAAGAAAATGAAAATAAGCTTTCCGACCGCAAAACCCAGGATTCTCCGCCCCCGCCCGAATGTTTTGAATCACCGTCCAAGACCGAAGAAATTCGGCGACGAAACTCTTTTTCATCCCACGCCGCCGAACGCGCAAAAATCGATGAATTAGTTGAAGCTTTGGCCAAATGATTTTTCAAAGAAATCGAAATTCAGAATTTAAACCCAAAATAGTTTTTGTTTCCGGGTTTGGGTTTGTTGAGATTTTAATCGCCATTTTTATTGCCGCGGTTTGCGGGGTTCCGGTTTTTTATCTTGTAACTTCGACTCGAACCGAAACCAGCAAGGCTATTAATTATTTGCGCGCGCTAGAATTGGCCAATGAGGGGTTTGAATGGGCAAACATTATTCAATTCGGCGATAAAACTCAAACCGACGAGGCCAAAATCAATAATATGCTGTCGCAATTTAACGGCTCGCTTTACCAAAACAAAGTCAGGGTCGGCTCCAACAATCTTTGGACATCCCAGAATGAAGATATTCCTTATTCGGAACAATACAACAATGCTTTTTTTTATCGAACAATCTCAATTTCCAAGGTTGAAAACTCGGGAGACGTAAAGTATGGAGATTTTTTAAGGAAAATTACTGTAACCGTTTCATGGTCCGAAGGGAAAACCCCAAAAAATCCTGATCAACCTGATGAACGTTCTAGAATTCTTGTTCTTTCGGGTCTGCTTTTTAATGACCAAAGGTTAATCTATTGAGTTTCCTAGGTAAGAAAATGAACTCCCCAAAATTTCCTAAAAAACCCCCGCGGAATTCGGCTTTTACCGCGATTGAGTTAGTCATCAGCATCGGAGTTGCAATTGTGGCTTTCTCCCTTATATATACCTTCCTTTCAAGGACACGATTTCATTTCATGCACGGGTCGGTAAATCTTGCCAACCTGCAAGAAGCAAGAATGGCGATTAATTATCTCCGACGAGATTTCGCCGCCGCGGTTCCATTTATTGCAAAAAGCGCCAATTACGGAACCCTAGAGCGAGTACGTCGGTTCGTTTTCTCAACCGGGGTTTGGAAACCTTTAGAAGCGGAAGGTGAACTTATTCAAGTTGAACCGACAAAACTGTCCTTTCATCGTTTTATTTTTGAACCTTCCGAGAAGCAAAGTGAAACCAGATTTCCGAAAGTTGAATTAGTAAAATACGATTTCGATTCTTCAAAAGGCGAGCTTCACCGTTCGGTGAATTCAGGAAAACCACAGGTTTTCCGAGGGTTTGAAAATGTCGAGTTCAAAATCTACGTTCATTACGAGATACGCAACGTCCCTGTTTTATGGGTAAAACTAGTACTCAATGAGGGCAAAGATATACCCTATGGAGGGCAAAAAGGAATGGGGAAACCCCTCGAGGTCACCACCAGCATTACCAGCCAATTCATTAATTCCACGTTGAACAATCTTTACTGGAATTATGAAACCGGACATCAGAAATAATAAAATGAACCTTATCGCTTTTTCCTTCGTCATTTAGTTGAAATACCCAAAAGTTGGGTCAAAATACAAAATCACAGGAGGGTAATATTATGAACCGAAGGCGCAGCGCAATAGTCTGGATCCTCTCTTTCTTGTTGGTCTTTAATCCGCTGTTCATTGAAGCAGTTGCATGGGCTGAAGAGGCCGCAAAA
>JACPTH010000133.1:5609-6160 GCA_016192885.1 bacterium
CGCAAAATCCGACACTGAAATGAAAAAAGCGGGAGATACCCTTGATTCAGCAACGAAAAAGGTAACGACAAATAGAGGAGGGGCAAAAGATAAAGTAAAAGACGCCACCGAAAAGTTCAAAGACGGAAAAGAAGGCGTCGAAAAAGCGGTAAAAGAGGGCAAAACAACAACCCTTGAAACCTTGGCCAAAGCTAAAGCCGCTATTCAAAAGGTTCTGATTAAAGTCGGCGATTTGTTGATAAAGGTCGGAAAAATTCTTAACACCGTTGGGACTGTTCTCATCGCAATTGGTACCGCGCTTAGCGCTACGGTTTTCGGGGCCGCCATCGGAGCCTTCCTAAAAATGATCGGAAACTTCATGGTAAAAATAGGAAAAGTTCTTGAAACTGTCGGTTCCACGCTTAAGAAGATTGGAGAATCTGCGGCTGGGTTAGATGAAGGTTTCACCGGAGTCGCGAAGCAAGTTTTCGGGGCCGCCGCTAAAGGCTGGAAAGATGGAAAGGTTGAAGCCGATAAAATCACCAAGGAAGCCGCGGAAAAGTATAAAGGCG
>JACPTH010000134.1 GCA_016192885.1 bacterium
CACGGCCGTGAAGTTATCACCAAACTTGATGATAAAACCTTAAAGCACATAGCCAAGGAGACCAAAGCAAGCTTTTTTAGGGCTTCCGACGGGAGAAGCGCCCAGGAAGTAGCCAGGAAACTTGATGAACTAAAGCGCGTAGCCATGGCCGCCCAAACGCAAATGACCGTGTCGGAATGGTTCTCATTTCCCGCGTTAATTGCTTTTCTCATTCTGCTCGTCGAATGGATGGTTTCTGAAAAAATCCCCTATTCGCGTGAGAAAGACCATTGGTTAAAACGATTATGAAAACAAGACATGCGTTTGTTTTATTTTCCATGTTCGCGATTGTTTTTTTGCTTATTAAATCTCCAATTTATGCCCATCCTTCCGATCATGTCAAGGAAGCGTATCGCGCGCTTTCGGCGGGAGACCTTGAAAAGGCGGAGACTAACTTGCAAAAAGCAAGGTTTTTAAGCCCGGGGGACGCGCGGATTCAATATGACCTAGGTATAGTTTTGTACCGAAAGCGCGATTATTCCGGCGCGGCCAAGCAACTTGAATTTGCCTCTAAATCTACCGAGAATTCCCTCAGAAACGACGCGCTTCACAACCTTGGAAATTCTTTTTATCGCTGCGGCGAATTTGCAAAAGCGGTGAAAGCCTATACAGGGGCTTTGGAGGTCGAAGAAAACGATCAAACTCGCTACAACCTTGAACAAGCGCAAAAACGTTTGAAAGAAGAAAACGAGCGCCAATCCCAGCTTTCTTCTCAACCCGATCAAAACAAAAAGGGCGAACAAAAAGACAAACAAGATCAGCAATCAGGTTCTTCCGGGGATCAGCAAAAAAACGGGCAAAATCAAGGGAAACAAAACCGATCTGATGGGCGGCAAGGAGACGAAGCCAAAGATCAATCAGGAAAAGAAGGGAACCAGCCTCAAAATTCTCAGGGCGAAAAACCTCAGGGAGACAACCCATCCAAGGATAAGCAGGCATCCGGTTCTCGGGAATTCCCTCAACCCTCCATCTCATCAGGAACAAACGACCTCAATGAAGAGCAGCAAAAAGAAAGAAGCGATGTTGCGATGAAGAA
>JACPTH010000135.1 GCA_016192885.1 bacterium
ACATAGATCAACAACAAGATTAACGCATTAATCAAGGTTCCAAAAGCAATAAAATGAAGGATCCAACTTTCACTTTCCGAAAATTTTGAAGAAGAATCTGAAGGTTTAGAAGCTAAGTTACCGGAAGGTTCGAGCCTTGCGACCCGTTGGACTTTGACCTTTTCGTAAGCCACAGCCGCGTTTTTCAAAGCGGAATCGATATCGCCGCCATAAAGAATTTTTTCTACGGTATCATTAATTATGTTTTCAAGCTCAATCCAAAGTGGGTGAATGGGGGGATGAACGGCGGTTTCCATTTGCTTTACGAAAACGGCCAATCTTGGATCGGCTGAAAAAAACGGATCTGAGAATGCTTTCCGATTTGCCGGAAAACTTACCAAGGCTTCTTTAGTAATAGGCAATGAGTTCTCCGCGCGGGTCAAAAATTTAATGAAATCAACCGCGACGGATGGGGCTTTGCAGTTTTTGAATAAAACGAGAATTTCCCCGCCTAAAAAAGAGCTAGAATGGCCCTTATCGGGGGCTGGTTTCGGAATCAACGTAACTCCAAAATCTAGATCCGGTGACTCCTTGGGGAATTTGGCAAAGTTCCATGAACCTGAAATTTCTAAACCTAATTTCCCACGTTTGAATGCATCATCTAAAATGTCTTGTTTTTCTTTTAACCCAAATTGCATTAGTTTCTGGTAAAACGCTAGGGCTTCTCGGGTTGCAAGGCTATCAAAAACAAAATTGTCTGAAGCGTCAAGAATACTTCCGCCGTTTCCCCAGACAAATGGAAGGAATTTCTTGTACAAGATATGACCTTCACCCGCATTCACGCCAAAACCGTAGACGCCCATTTCGGGGCGGTGAATTTTTTTCGCCGCATTCAAAAGTTCATCCCAGGTAGTAGGCGGCTTCTCGGGGTCAAGGTCCACATTTTTAAATAGAGAGCGATTAAAAAAAAGAACCCTGGTTCCGACCAACCAAGGAACGCCATAAATGCGATGGTTCCAAGTTGCGGGTTCCCAGAGTAGGTATTCGGGGAAGATATCTTGGACAAAACCGGTTATGTCAATTAAGCTTTCGCCGGACATGAATTTTCCGGTCCAGGTGGAACCTAATTCGCAAATATCCGGGGTTCGACCATTTGCGATGGCGACAACGATTTTGTCTAACCCGTTTCCCCAAGTGAGTTGCTCATTCTTAATGGAAACTCCGGGGTGAGTTTCTTCAAATTTCGCAATAACCGGAAGAATAAATTTTGGGTCCCAAAAATTCCAAAAAACAAGTTCTACGCTTTCAACCTGAAAAGTTAGAAAAGAAAAAAGAAAAATTAGGGCAAGCAAATTGGGGCGAATTAACATGGCTTTTTTAGTATCAGAAAATGAAAAAGAAAACAACCATAAATTTGGGATTCCAAACTCCTTTTCAAAAAAATCTCTTTTGATTTCTATATCCAAAAATTGCTGTCAACCGAACCACTAGCCTTTTTTATCTCTATACCAAGCCACCGTGCGTGCTAGTCCTTCTTCAAAGGAAACGACAGGCATAAAGCCAAGATTTTCTCTGATTTTCGAAATCTCAGCCTGAGAGTCTTTAATATCTCCAGGTCTAGGAGGGGCGAAGATAGGTTGAATGCTTGTTCCAAGGATTTTGTTTAAAACCGAGACAAGTTCAAGAAGGGTAATTCGATCTCCGCAAGCGCAATTAAAAATTGCTCCCTTAGCTAGCGGAGTTTCCGCCGCAAGGAAATTTCCGCGGACCACATTTGATACATAGGTAAAATCCCGGGATTGCTTTCCGTCGCCAAAAGTCGTCGGATTTCGTCCTTCGAGCATGAGGGAAATAAATTTTGGTATAACCGCGGAGTAATCAGAAAATGGATCTTGGCGAGGTCCAAAAACGTTAAAATATCTTAGGGAAACGGTTTCAAACCCATAAATTTTAGAGAAAACAGTATTGTAATGTTCCAAGGTCAACTTTTGTACGGCATATGGCGAAAGGGGTCTAGGGAGCAGCTCTTCGTATTGGGGAATTTCATCGTGGTCCCCGTAAACCGCTGAACTCCCGGCAAATACTAATCGCTTTACCCCAGCATCTCTAGCGGCAATAAGGAGATTTAGGCTACCATCTATGTTTGCAGCATTTGTCAAGAAAGGGTCTGCGACCGATCTAGGAACCGCCGGAATCGCGGCCTGGTGGAAAATTACTCTTATTCCCTCCACCGCCCGAGCACAACTTTCCGGATCTCGAAGGTCCCCCTCGATTAATTCGATTTGATCGGTAAATTTGGAAAGATTCCCTTTAAACCCTGTTGAGAAGTTGTCAAAAACCCGAACTTCCTCTTTTCTTTGTACAATTTCCTCCACAAGGTGCGACCCAATAAACCCAGCTCCGCCGGTTACCAAAAATTTTGCCATACCATTCTCCACCTACTTTATTTTTTGGGTAAACGAAAAATCCAAATAGGACTCAAATTTTGGTTAAAATGATTTAAACTCCGCTGCTGAGCTAGTGAAATCTTGCCAATTCACTACCGAAAAAGCGGAAGGCATGTATCTCGGGAAATATGGGCCTCCTCCCGAAACGAATGTTGAATCCCAAACCAATCTGCGAACCACAAAAAAATCGTTTCTAAGCTTTCCATCTAGAAACGGCTCCGCGGGCCTTGTACGAAGGTGAATCATTCCCCCCATATGTCGAAGGATCATCCTGGAATCCTTGCCGATAAAGGGAAAACATCGTGCTTCAAGGCTTTGTATGTTTCCGATTTCGTTGAGAACCTTCTGGGTTCCTACCGAAGTTTCCCATCGCGCGTTTAACTCCCCCGAATCAATTAATAGCGCATTCACAGTCATTTCAGGGAACCTAAAACCAAGCTTTGGGTGAGTTACTGATAACTTAAATAAGGAATCCGCAACGTTCCAGGGACCTAATGCCGGGTCAGGTTCGCCCTCTAATTCTTCTCTTTGGGCGCAATCAAGCACCGACCGAATTACCCAATCGCGTTCGCCTTTTGTGAGAAATCCGGTCATGTAACAGACCGAACCGATCTTGGCAATGATTTTTTGTCGCTCTTTAAAACTCTTTATGCAAAACCTCTGTTTGTACTCTTCAGGTTTCTTGGAGGGAGAAAAATATTCCCTAAGTTCCTTTAAAGATGGATGCATCATAATTCCCGCCAATGTCACTGGAATTATCGCTGGTGGTTCCTTGGGAAGGGCAAACAAGTTGCTAATAACTTTAAAACTAAGGGCGGTTAGGGGAAGACGCGGGTCAGAGTCAGTATTAAAGCGTGGAGGATAAACCAACGGGACAAGGGCAACAGGATTAATATCTTTTCCCCCCAAACGCATTGCAATTTCATAATCAAGAAGCGTATGCATCTCGTTTCGCAAGAAAAGAATCGGGTGAGAATAATCGAACCAAATTCTGCCTTGGGACAAAACCATTACCCCATTTTTGTCCGTTCCGTTTTCAGGGGTATCGCTGTATTCCTGATATCCCATGTCATAGTTTTGGGGGTTCTTAGGATTGGCGTTGAAATCCCCGGCAATATACACGTCCTTTTCACAGAAAATGGTTGTGGATTTGTTTGGCGGACATCCCCACATTCTAAGCGGCACCTGCGAATATAAAAGCACCTTTTCTTCCTTGTCTTTATACTCCCACCCAAAATCTAGATCGTATACAACTTCTAGGGGTTTTGCAGGGTTTCGCCATTTTGATTGTCTAAAACCCTTGTAACCACAAGATGGGCTTAGAATAGTCGGATGCGGATCGGTCGCATCTTTATAGTAACCTGAGTTTAGCGCAGGAAATTTTTCGGACTTGCTTCCATGCGCTCCATCCAATACAAAACGTCCCAAATTTGGTTTTGAAGAAGATTCGGGGAACATCTCAAATTGCTCAAAGTTACTGGAATCTGTTTTATGTTTTAACCGACCATCTTTTCCGTTTCTGAATCTGATATAGGCATCGTAGTCAACACTTAAGTGCCCGGGAGTTGAAACTTTCTCCATATCAAGCAGATCAATCCCGCTATCAAACAATCCTCGCTTGGAAATTTTTAACATTTCTTGCCCATAAAGCCTTCCCTGTCGCAATTTTCCCGGGGTAAGCCTGTATGGACCAAACCCTCCAAGATCAAGAACCTGACCGTCGTATAAAAGGTAAGCGGCTGGGGAGTGTTTTTCGAGAATTGCGGTAATTTTCCTATAGGAATCGTTTACCCTCCCTACAGCTTCAAGAAAAAAATAACGATGTGATTCATCAATGGTTTTGGTTTCCAAGCTATTTTTTGCTTTTTCAAGTCTCAAACGAACCTTGAATTCGCCAACTATTCGAGTGGTTTTCATTACTGTCCGACCCGTATAAGTTCCTTTTGATGGATGGTCTAATTCCAAACCTTCAACTTCCCCAACCAAATAAGGTCGATGCTTGGCAGGGCTTGACCAGTCACTTTGCGGAATGTACGGGTTTCCATGCGTAACAAATTGTGGATTGCCTTTCATCTCAGCCAAAACGCAATTCATTCCAGCCTCTGCCGCGCATAAGGCTAAATAATCTTTAGCGCTCTTGGACAATAAATGTATTTGACCGGTCTGGAAATTCATTACCGCACCGATAAGGATTCCTAGAATTAAAGCAATCATTAAAATAACAATGATTGCTTGCCCCTTTTTAAAAATAAATGGAAATAGGTTTTTTTGCATGATTCGCTTCGTGCTTTATGGATTCACAAAGCTCATTCGCCCGCGGATAGCAAAGGATGTTCGAATGTTTAACGCCTTTTCATCGTTGAACCCAAAGGGGCGTTTGCCTGTTCGAACAAACACCGCATGCACATGAACCAGGTAAGGTCCTGTACCGTCGATTTCATATGGCTCAAAAATCAAAAAATTCTTGAATGGAAGGCCAAGAAATGAACTAAATTTGACCGTCCGTCGTAGCGATGAAAAAACCTTGATTTCTTTCACGCCCTGGCAAACCATGCGAGAAGCATGATAAGGAGCCACGCCCCCAGGGAAGGGGGGGATATCCGAAAAAATTTCTCTGAATACCTCAAAAGTGCCGTCAGGACTCTTTTTCAAATGCCATTCATTTCGAAATGTCTTTAGAAACTTTGTATCGGGAGGTTTTACCGAAAAATCGAAAACCTGCCCTGTAATTTCGCAAAATTTCCCTTCGACCGCCGGAAGTATTTGGGGAACCCCTTCTCTAACAGATGGCGATGGGGAGTTGATCCATACCGCGTTTCGGACATCATTTCCAAAAAAACTCAAAAAAAGCCTCGCATTTTCGTTAACGCTAATGTGCTCCAAGGCGATCTTGATTGAACGAGATCCTGCAAAAAATAATCTATAAAGAACAAGTAAAATTAGAACCAACAAAGACAAGGCAACCATAACTTCAACCAGGGTAAACGCTTTCTTCCTTCGCTCTGTTTTTCTCATTTCTAAACTCTCCGGATTTTTGTTTCTATATCTATATTATGGGAAGCATGGTCCTGTTGCATGAACCCCCCCTTTGCCTCTTAAAGTAAATTCCCGAGGTTCCTTCCCCGCGGTGGGCTGCAGCGCTCCCGCCAAAAACAAATCAAATTGCCTTCGAAGACTTTCATTAAATCCCGGATTATTGAGCAGATACTGATTTTTCACTATCGGTTAGAAATAGTTGAAATCGCTTCGAAAACCATCATAGTTACATAATACCTTAAAAATGAAAAGTCATCAGGGATGTGTTTGAATTTCTACAACTCATTAAAAGTGGACTTTCGCGCTTTTTTGTTGGGGTTTTGCGGAATTCGCTCCAAGACTTCGTTACGCTAACTCGAAATGAT
>JACPTH010000136.1 GCA_016192885.1 bacterium
CCTTGTGATTGACGGCCTTAAATTGAGGCTCCCGCTTTTCAAGGAAATGGAGGAAAAACTTGCCTACAGTCAATTTTCCCGTACTCTTTCCACTCTCGTTGAAGGCGGTATCCCCTTAATGGATGGGCTCCGCGTTACCGTTGATAGTCTTGAAAACAAAGAAATGAATCGGAGATTTGAGAAGATAATTCCCGCCATCGAGAGCGGAGACTCTTTCTCCAAAGCTTTAAAAGCTGTTTCCTGCGTTCCAAAGGCAATGGTAAAAATAGTCCATGTCGGGGAAGAATCAGGAGAGTTGGGAAAAATGTTGTTTAGTCTTTCGGAACAATACGAAGAAGATGTTTCGACTATTACCTCCACGCTTACCGCTATGATTGAACCGGTGCTGTTTTTGCTGGTTGCCGGAACGATAGGGGCGCTTCTGGTAGCTCTTCTTTTGCCCGTCCTTTCAGCCGCATCAAATATTAGATGAATTTTTTCGATTTCAGGAATTGGAAAAAGAAATGGAAACTTTAAAACAATTTCTCCTAAATAAAAAGCTGTTAGATGAACCGACGATCTCGCGTATTGAGCAGCACTCAATAAAAACCGGTAAATCTTTTACAAGCCTGATTTACGAAGAACCCGCCATCGAGACTTCTCGTTTGAAAAAAGCCTACATTCAATCCTTTAAAAAAAAGACCTTCTATGAAATAGCTAAAGAAAAGGGAGTAGTCCCTTTTGAACTTCTTCAGAATCTTGAAACCGAATTTGGAGGGATCCCTCCGAATTTGGGAACCCTTTTGGTCGAACGCAAACACATAAATGAAGAAGAGTATGCTCGGACGCTGGCAATAGAATTAAGCCTAGATTACGTCGATCTAACGCACTATCAAGTTGATGACGCCCTTTTTAACAGCATTGATTTGGTCCTCATGCGGAAATATTGGTTTATTCCCGATAAGAAATTTGATCGAGAAATCGTATTGATAATGGCTAATCCTGGAAATGTTGATGAAATTGAGGAACTTGAGGTCAGGCTCGGCTTGCCGA
>JACPTH010000137.1 GCA_016192885.1 bacterium
ACCGATGCGGTCGCTTCGAACGACCAAGCTAAAATCGGTGAAACTTATGATCTTTATCTCGCTAAATTCCAGATTTACCAAGCCTTGATGGAACAACAAGAAAGTAAGAAATAGCTTCTCGCAAAATGTTTCCCCCGGCGGATTTCCTTTCCCGCCGGGTTGTGGTTTTTTAGTCGCGCTTAAATTGAAAGGAGGCATTAGTTGAAGAAGTTCCAATGCGTAGTGTGCGGGTATTTCTATGATCCAAACGAGGGAGATTCTTCCCAAGAAATCCCTCCAGGAACCCCATTTGAGGAACTTCCCGATTCATGGGTTTGCCCGCAATGCGGGGTAGGAAAAGACCAATTTGAGAAAATTCAATAAAGGAGAACGGAAATGAAAGCAAAAGTTGACCCTGATCTTTGTATAGGATGCTCCTTATGTGCACAGCTTTGCCCCGAAATTTTTTCCATGAAGGACGACAAGGCCGTTGCTTGTACAGATACCGTTGAGCCAAAAAATCTTGAATCGTGTAAGAAGGCTGTTGATGAGTGTCCGGTTACCGCAATATCCATGGAGTAGCTGATTTCAGGCACAGCAAGCTCGAAAACCCCGTCGTTAAAAACGATATTTCCTCTTTGAAGAAAATCCTATCCATTCCGCTTGATGAAGTTTGCCATATTTATAAGAGTGCCAAAGGAAAGATCAAATGAAATACCGGCTGCTATTCCTCTGCACCGGCAATTCATGCCGTAGCCAGATGGCCGAAGGCTGGACCAGCCGTCTTTGGCCCGATGTTTTTGACGTTTGTTCCGCCGGTCTGGTCGCTCACGGTCTCAACCAAAAAGCCGTTCAGGTCATGGCTGAAAAAGGCATCGATATATCCGGTCACACGTCAAAAACCTTGAAAGAACTTCCCAGAACTCCATTTGATTTCGTTGTCACGGTTTGTGGCCACGCGGCTGAGTCATGCCCGATTTTCCCGGGCCAAACAAAAAAATTCCATCAGGGGTTTGAAGATCCGCCGAAACTTGCTGAGACTGCGAAGACCGATGAAGAAGCCTTAAATCACTATCGGAAAGTTCGTGATGAAATCGGGGAGTTTGTAAAAAACCTCCCGGCTTTTTTGCATATCGATATGAGGAGTTGAAACGTGACCGAAAGCGTTTCTCAAAAGCTCTCATTTCTCGATCGTTACTTAACTCTCTGGATCTTCCTTGCCATGGGTATAGGCGTTGGAATCGGCTATGTTTCCCCTTCCGCGGTGGAAGATTTCAATCAGAAATTTTCCGTTGGAGCCACCAACATACCAATTGCCTCGGGCCTTATTCTCATGATGTATCCCCCTTTGGCGAAGGTTAAATACGAAGAATTGGGCGACGTTTTCAAAGATTGGAAAGTCCTGATTTTGTCTCTGATACAAAATTGGATCATCGGCCCAGTCCTGATGTTCATTTTGGCAATCGTCTTCCTTCGCGATTACCCCGAATACATGGTCGGTCTTATCATGATCGGCCTCGCCCGTTGTATCGCCATGGTCATTGTATGGAACGATCTTGCAGAGGGCGACACGGAATACTGCGCGGGCCTTGTGGCCTTCAACTCCATCTTTCAAGTCCTTTTCTTCAGCGTCTATTCCTGGTTTTTTATTACTGTTCTTCCTCCCTATTTCGGCCTGAAAGGTGCGGTGGTTGAAATCAGTATCCGCCAAATAGCCGAAAGCGTATTCATCTATTTGGGAATCCCCTTTCTGGCTGGTGTCATAACCCGTTTCACGCTTATCAAAGTCAAAAGCAAGGAATGGTATCACTCGACGTTCATTCCGATAATCAGCCCTCTTACGCTTGCCGCCCTTCTGTTTACAATTATTGTGATGTTCAGCTTGAAAGGTCAACTCATCGTTCAAATTCCCATGGATGTTCTTCGTATCGCGCTTCCTCTTCTGATTTATTTCGTGGTGATGTTTTGCGTGAGTTTCTTTATGGGGGCTCAACTGAACGCGGGGTACAAGAAATCCGCAACCCTTTCTTTTACGGCGGCCAGCAATAATTTCGAATTGGCTATCGCCGTTGCGGTTGCCGTATTCGGCATAAAGAGCGGTTGCGCCTTTGCCGCCGTCATCGGGCCCCTGGTCGAAGTTCCTGTTCTAATTGGCCTTGTAAACGTCGCCTTCGGTTTCCGCAAAAGATGGTTTGTCGCTAAACCCTAGTTCCTGAGCCCGTTATACAGTGGATACATTCGTGAAAAAACGCCGAAATCGCACTTTTCGACCTTCGGAACCCGCAATCAAAAATTACCCCTATTTATTGAGCTGTTACTGTGGTAGGTTATATTAAAAATTGGAAAGGTAAAGTAAAGATTAGAATGAAGAAAGCGTTCCAAATTCTATTCATTGGAATTTTGATTTTTTTTTGTTTCCAACCGGCTTTTGCCTCCATTGATTGTTTGATTTTCTTCATCGGAACCGATGAAGAAGATTTGTTTCATCATTCCGACCCAAGCGTCCAAAAACTTTTCGAAATCCCTCTTCCCTCAAATGTTGAATTATTGATCGAACAAGATAGGTTTTTGCCCAACGGAACCTTCAGATACATTCGCCAAGGAACTAACCAACCGATAGAGATTTCGCTTCCGGAAAGAGATTCGGCCGACCCGAAAAACTTTTCAGATTTTTTAAGATGGGCAAAAGAGAATTCGCATGGGTCGCGAAAAATGTTAATTCTGATAACCCATTCTTGGGGATGGAAAGGGATCATCCAAGATTACACGGTTCCCGGGTTTCCGAATACAAATACGATGATGCCCCTTCGGGAATTCGCCGGAGTCGCTCAAGAAAGCGGCTTAAAACCGGATGTTCTATTTTTGGACTGTTGCGTTTGCGGTAACGCGGAAGTTGTTGAGGAAATCAAAGAGGTTTCCCCCTTCCTGATTGTTTCCCAACTCGACACCCCCTATAGCGGATTTCCATATGAGACACTCTTTGAAAATCTAAGCGAGAAAAATCCGAATCCTATGGAATTGGCTCGGTCGATTCCAAGTAATTATGTCGCAGCGTATTCCAGAGGCGGAAAAAAGGTCGAGGCGGAGGGAGGATGCGACTTCGCAACGTTCGTTGCGATAGATACCTCAAAATGGGATAGTTTCGCGAAAAAAATGAAAAAACTTGTACGAATTTTGCGAGCTTCCGGTTTTAGAACCCTTCTAAGAAGAGATCCTGTGTTGCTTTCCGGAGTTTACGACGGGGACGGAAACATCGATGTCGTCGAATTCCTTTCGCGTCTTCCCGCGATAGTTTCTAATTCGCTTGTAACCGACTCAACCGAGGAAATACTTAAAACGCTTGGATATTACCAAAACGTGTCATCATCGACCATCCCCCACATTACTTTAGATTCGAAGGATGTCCGCTCATTTGAAGTTCGTATTCAGAGCGACCCTTTATTGGCTTCGGAAACAGCATTGGATGACTTAAAAAAGCAATGGGATTCAGTGAACCGAGATTTGAAATTCCCCAAAGGATTGAGTTTTTATTCGCGAGAAACAGAAAGAAGATCGCATCCTTTGCGGGAACTTGTGGTGAGGGGGCCGGTTCAAGAAACCTTACGATTCAGGCCATGGCTTCCCTCGACTCTTTACGTAATCCTAACGACCTTGAAGTCAGACGGCACTCGTTCTCACAGGAAGTTTACTAGGGAAAAAGGTTATTTCGAATTTGGCGATTTTCCGGAATCAAGTTTCATGCTAAGCGAAGCCCACTCACAAGGGGCGCATTTTATCCATGGGATTGGGGTTTGTTTTCGTCCGCGGATGAATAATGATGAAGAGCGAAGCCTTGACCCGATATCAGGGCTTTCAGGACCGACTTTTTACAAAACCCTCGCATGGAATCGCAAAACCGGATGGGGAGATTTAATTCTTTTGGAGAATACGTTTTCCAAGTAGCGGGTCTTCCGAAGTTTTCAAGGCAGGGATGCCATTTCCGCTTCATTCAAGCTTGAAAGAGGAACGGGTTTAAATCCGCATCGCGAAATTTCCGCAAGGACTTTCGGAAGCGCCTTTGATCCGGTTTTACTCCCGCAGTGCATCAAGATTACCGCCCTCCGCCTCAATTTCGTTTTCACCTTGGAAACAATTGATTCCTCAGATGGTTCTTTCCAATCCAATGTATCGATCGTCCAGTAAACGGGACGATACCCTAAATTGGCCACAAGGGCTTCTACCCGTTTGTTTTGAGCCCCAAAAGGGAACCTGAAAAACCGCGCGCCCTTTTTCCCTGTTACACTTTCAAAAATATCTTCAGTTGACCGCAATTCCTTGGAAATTTGATCTTTATCCCACGCGCTCATATTTTTGTGCCCCAAGCCGTGATTCGCGATTTCATGACCTTGCGCAATGATTTGCCGGGTCAACTCCGGATAACTTTTGACGAATTTCCCGGTTAAGAAAAAGGTACAATAAACGTTGTGCTTTGAAAGAGTCGAAAGAATTTTTGGAAGTCCGTCGGAATCAGCGCCCCCGTCAAAAGTAATGCAAACGTGATCGTCTCCTTTTATCCCGATCTCCGCGGAATCGAACTTCTTTACCTTTTCAATTCCAAGAGACACGGGTTTCTTTGCATGTTGTTCGTGAGAAGATTCGCGAATCGGATGTACTTCGCCAACTAACGGCTTCGATGCGAATCGCTCCGTGTCGTTTGGTTTGCTATCCCCGATTCCTTCTAACTTTTGGGAGTAATCGACTTTCCGATCTTGTATTTCGTCCTTAGAAACAAAAATTTCTCGTTCCAATCGAACGGAGTGTTCCCAAGCCTGCTTGAATTCCGGAAGGAGTCTAAGAGCTTCCCTGTGGGCATTTAGAGCCTCGCTCTTTTGTTGCAATTCCTCGAAAAGCAATCCCAAATTGAACCAGGTCCAATAAGTCGGTTGAATTTTAATTGTCGCCTTGTACCAAGCAAGGGATTCGCGAGGATATCCAAGCCTTCGCAGGGCGCTTCCGATGTTATTGTACAAATGGACGTTTCCTTGGTCATAATCGATTGCCGTTCTCCATGTTTTTATGGCTCCAACGACGTCTCCCATCTTTGCCTGCAAAATTCCATAAGCGTTCATAGCTTGGGAATCCCGAGGGTTGGTTAGTAGAGCTGATTTAATCGCTTCCAGCTCGCGGTTAAATTCCCCGAAACATGGGAAAGCAAAATGGATTCCAAGAAGGAAGAGAAAAGCGAATTTTACTCCATTTTTTTTCATAGCTCCATTCACCATTCCCTCAATATAATTAAAATCGACAAATTCCAAGATAATGCCAACAAAATTGTTGCGAAGAATGAGGTATAATAATTTACTTGGTTTCATTAGGAGTTTAAGAAATGAGAATAAATTCCAGGATTCTTGTGATTTCATTGTGCTTTTTTTGTTCGCTTTTTCTTTCCAGAATTCTTTATTCTTGCGACCATTACGCTGTCCATCAGGAGCTTTTCTTCACTGGAAACGGCTTTCCGGACAATGGAATTGTGAGTATAGTCGAAGGTCCGAATGAAAAAGTATTCGTCGGCTTAAAGGACAAGGGGGTCGTTCTTTTTGAAAAGGGAAAGGTAACCCGCGCTTGGAAAGGTGAGGCCATGCAGTCCCAAAAGATCGAAACCAAATATAGAATGAAAGCCATGGCCGTTGATGGCGAGGGACAATTGTGGGTCGGGACGGCCGGAGGTTTATTCCTTCTAAATGGAAACGATCTCAAAGAAAAGCGGGCTTTTCATGCCGATGAAAAAGCCTTTTCCGATAACATTATTCAATCGGTGACCGAAAGCAAAGGGATAACCGCGATCGGTACCACAAGAGGCTTGGCGATACAAAAAACGGGGGGATGGAACTTTTTCACCGAGAAGGATGGGCTTCCATCAAATTTGGTGAACTCGGTTGCCTTGGATTCGGGAGGGAAAATTATTGCCGGTACCAGTAACGGACTGGCAATTAAAGATTCCGCCATTTTTAAAAAGGAATCCCTTGACGGACATTGGGTTAACGCGGTAATACCCAACCTCCCCCCAAAGATCGAAAGCGGGGAATCATTTAGAAATATCATAAGGTTCACTCTTAAATCACTTTTGGAAAAGCTTGAAAAAGCCATCCCAGAACGCACGGATGTTAAAGAAAAAGATTTTGAAAAATCGATTATTGCGATAAAAAAGCTTTTAGCCATTTTAAACTCAGATTCTGATCAACCTGAGTTTTTTGCCGCATCGAACAAAGGGGTTTTCCTTTTTAATCTTCAGAATAAAAAAACCGAGGAAGTAATTGAAGGTTGGAGTACGAGTTTGGCGATGGATTCCGCGGGAAACCTTTTTGCGGGGCAGAAAGGGCTAAAGGTTAAGCCCTTTGTCACGATTCCAAACTTCATAGAATCTTTCGAAGTTCAGGATATGATTCGCGAGCAAGGTCGGCGCATTTTATCAAATCAGAACAGCTCGTTTTCGGCTTTTCTTGAGATGAAAACCGAACCCTCGAATTCCTTGACATCAAAAAATCAAAAAACCGGCGATTCGGTTGACCCTGTCGAAGCCCTTGAAAAGCTTCTAATTGCCGCGGAGATTTCCTCTCTTTATGTCGATCCCCATGGAATCATGTGGGTGGGTACAAGTAATGTCGGCCTATTCAAATTTCAGCCCATTACGGTTAACGCCGAGCTTCCAATTGGTATCTTAAGGGAACTCAATTGCGCCAAGGGTACTGACCCGGAAGATAAGGCTCAATTTGAATATTATCAAGTGAATGCAAAAATGCCGTCGATTGACGCTGAAATTCAGGGGCTTATCTTGCAGGCGATTTCCAAATGGACGCAACCAGGCGAATTTTCTCTCTGGGTGGGGCGTTGGAGTCAATTAACCCCTGAAGATCGCGAGAATTTTTTAAGTATTCTTGCAAAAAATGGGGATCCCTACCATTTGGAAAAGTACGTTCCGTTGTTTTTCTACGATTCCTACGTCGTTCTTCCAATCGGCCCCAGGGAAAAAGAGGAAGTCGGAAAAGTTAAAACTCTTAAGCCGTAGTGATTTTTCGCTTAGTTTGAAAGCGGAAATCAGGAATTAGAGTGCTTAAAGAGAGCATTTTCCGGAGCGGACTTTTTCGGTTTTTCCCCTCGGTTTTGGTTTCGGCTTTGATTTTGGGATTAAGCAGTTCCGCGGCGGGAGTAGATTGCGGGAATTGCGGAAAGACGGGAATACCAAACCTTTCCCTTATTTGTCCAAAATGTCGCTCAAACATATACCCATTCGAAATAGTTTCCAAGACTCTGACAAGAGCGATTTTGATCGTAGAGCTTTCTTACACCGGAGGAAACCCCCATCGGTTGCCGCCTTATGGGAAAGTTTATATTAATAGAAAATACAAGGGCAACATTTATCTTGTACAAAATAGCCGACCTGAGCGGGTTCAGGTTAACCTTAATCCAAGGGTTTTGAATCAAAATTGCTCCGCTCTTTATCGTTTGGAATTGAGTGATTTAATGGAAGGAGTTGTCGGAGTAACCGTTAGAATGCGCTTCATTAGAGGTTTAGGCTTACTAAGAAGCCATCGATGGGTGAAATTCCCAAGAGTCTCATTGGTTTCCGGGGAAAAAACGGTTTTACGCCATGTATTTGCTTCCGCGAGGTGGTTTAATCGAAAGGTTCCGACATCCGTTTCGACTCAAAACATTGATAAACCTCGGCTCGCAACTTCAACCGGAGTGGTTGGAATAGATATTCCGATAGCTAAATGAGTTCATTAAAGAATTTTCGTCAAACATTGAAATTTGAAAAGTACTTACCTATAATGAGATACGATTGGAAGTGTTAACGGTATGATTTCTGATTCCGAACAAATTAAAGCTCTTTCTTCTTCAGTAAAATCGTTCAGACTTGAATTGTACGATCAAATTATTAAAGATGGGTGCTCCGAGGAAGTTTTCAACGCTCTTACCGCCCAACTTCCAAAGGAATCCGATGAAGAATGCTGGCTTTTTTTGTCGTATGCAATAAGCGCCGCGCAGAAGCGATTTAAGAAAAAGCAAAAAGCGAATCAAGCGTTAAAAGAGAAAGAACCCGCTGAGGGAAGCATTTCTGAGGAAAATTTTCCTGAAACCTTTTGTAAGCTTGAAGTTGCGAAAAAAATCGATTTTCTCGCCGACATTTCCCCTGATTCTCTTCCAAAACTTGCAGTACAAGCTCCCGATCTCCTTGAGAAGGAAGGAAATCCTTCGGTATGCGCCGCGATCATTAAAACTTTCGCGAAAAATTGGCCCCCCCAAAGGCTCGACCAATTTTCCGCAAGACTGCTTTCCCCGCATCTAAGCACCAGGTTGGCGTCCTTAGATTCCCTAATTTCTCGGTCGCCGCAGATGTTGACCGAATCCCTTCCGAAATTGCTTACTTCCGATGATCCCCGTACGAGAGCAATGGCAATCCGCGGGCTTGCGTGTATCGATATGGAGGAGGCGGTAAATCATCTAGATTTTTTCCTATCCAGCCCGGAACCGGATGAAAAGATCGCGGCGTTAAAGAATTGTTTTATTCTTCCTTTTGAAGAGATAAAGCCTATTTTAATGAAATTCATATCCGGCGAGAATGACCCCAATCTTTTACAAAGCGCC
>JACPTH010000138.1 GCA_016192885.1 bacterium
CCCGCATTAGGGACGGAAAGGGTTTAACGAAAACTTGAAACAAATGCCATCGGCAAAAAGCGGGCACTTTAAGAAGTCTTTGGAAACGAGAAAACTCGCTTAAATCTTCGAGCGGAGCATCTCTTCTAATTCGTAAAAATTCGTGGATCTCATCGATAGAAAGATTTTGAGCGTTTCGAAGGAGGGCTAATAAGACAATATGCCGTTGCTTCCAAGTTCTCTCGATGGTTAGGGCAATATCTACCCCACCATAAACTGCCAGTCTAGTGGTTGGCCATATTCTTAAGTAACTGTTAAAGCGGGGAAATTGCGCCAACATACGGCCATATGCCGCAAGCGAATAAGCCAGGTAGGATGGGACTACCCTGCCTTCAGCTCTTCTACGCTTGCGATCATCTTCCACAGCGGACAAATTGGTATCAAAAAGGTGATGGTTCAAATAGTAAGGATCGGTTTCACGCAGTAAATCCCAAACTAAATATCGCTCCGCCTCTAACTTCACAAATTTATATGTCATGAAGTAGTACCCCCGCGGTATTTCCGCCAAAACATTGCCCAAGGTTGATAGCCCACGAATGTTCCAACGCGCCTTTTGGGGACATGGAAAGATTTGAATCCCTGGTTAAAGGGAAAGGAAAGTTAAGTCCGAAGCTATTTTTCATCGCAATTATGGATGCCACGGTTTCAACCAAAAATGAAATTGAAAACGTGTTCCCAATCCAAGGTTTTGCGCTTCCAACAAACATCGGAATTTCCTTTGACGCGGCTTCAATTCCCTTCCATTCCGCGGAATCCCAAGATTCTAGGGCGGTAGCGGATGCGTTTAATTGTACTTTCTCATTTCCGGGAATCTCAGAAAGAATATTTTTCATGACGCGAAAAGTTTCTTCTCCGGTTGGGTCTGGGCGGATAGGGTCCTTAAAAGAACCAAACATTGAAACATGGGAAATCTCAACCAAACCCTTTTTACCGCGGGAAGAAGCGTGGGAGGCTAGCTCAAGGACAAGAAACGCCGCTCCCTCGGATAAAACCGTTCCCGGGGAATCCGGTAAAAACGGGCGCATGGGAATGGCATTTTTTGAATCGCAGTGCGCTAATAATCCCAACCCGGAAAGATCTGAAATCATTTGCCAATTCACGGGGCAATCAGCCCCTCCAACCAGGGCGATATCTATTTCCCCGGAATTTAAGCTTTCAATGGCGCGATCCAATGCATATGCGCCGGATACGGCGGAGTTGCAAGAATTCGTATTGGCGCCCTTTATTCCGAGAAAGTGAGTCACAAAAAAAATCAAATTGTTTGAAATTGTACCGAGAAGCCACCAAGGATGGACGTGGTCGATTCCTTCCTGAGAAAGTTTCTCTAAATCTAACATTTCGCCTATCCCTCGAGAAAAATCGAAAGCCCCGAAAAGGCCTTCGGCGTTATGGCCGTTTGTTCCGGACGCAATAAACGCTCCGATCCTTTCGGAGGGGAAGGCCCCAACATCAATTGAAGCGTCGGATAAAGCTTTTCGGGCGCAAAGGACACCTAATTTTACATACTTTCCCATTCCCCGCAATTTATTGTGGGATTTGTCAAGCTTCTCGATAGAGGTTTCAGGAATGATTCCGCCGACTTTTACAGGCCATGTGGAACAATCAAATTCATTAATCTCCGAATAAGCAACCCGTGAGTCGGAAATAGCTTTAATCATTGGATCAATGCCTTGCCCGTAAGGGGTAATTAACCCTATCCCGGTTACGACAATTTTTGATTTCATTTCCATAAAGCCGTCTAAAGCGATTTTGAAAAAAGTAAAGTACTATTTATTCCGGCAA
>JACPTH010000078.1 GCA_016192885.1 bacterium
AAATCCTACGATTAAAACAGAGTTTACCCCAAGTTGGGGCAACGCATTATCGCTATTTGACAGAAAGAGGGGCTTGCCAAAAATGCAAATTTCAAAAGGAATGTTGCCCACAGAATTCACCGGCAGGGCGATCCCTCCAAAATTAGGAAAATTTTGCTTTGAAATAAAATGAAAATCATTCAATAACGGTCAAAAAAACGATTTTTTTCACGCCTTCCCTGGGTAGGAGGCCACCCCGAGGCTCAAGGTTACGTGAAGGAATTCGCCGGACCTGCTGAACCGGGAAACCTCGAGACGCTCGACTTCTCCCCTGATTCTTTTGGCTAATTACCTAAATTTACTGAGCCCTTAACCGGCATTGAATAGCCTCTCATCCAACAGACCAGCGCGATTATGATATAATAATTCCATGAAAAAACCCCTATGGGAAAAACCCAACGGTTCCGTCACATTCATTCTAATCGGCCTTGTCAGCGTAATGATTATTTTTGCCTTTGCGCTTTCTCGAAGGTTTTCCGGTCACACTCAAATTTTTACCCTTGTTGATAGCACGCAAGTTGCTCGGAATTTTTTGGAATCCTATGTCGGCGATGTCTACCGACAGGTTAGAATTCTGGTTAACCAAAATGATTCGGAAGTTTTTAAGGCCTTCCGAGAACCGGGGAAAGGCGATCGCCAAATTAAAATAAAGTACGAGGCATGCGAGCTCCTAAAAAAGTTGCAAGACGAGTTAAAAATCGATTTGGACGGAGAACCAACGGTTTCCCTTGCTTCAATGACCCCGATGGGTTACCCCTCAATTCTGGTGGTCCCGAAAGAATCCGCGGGCGCGGAAAAATATGGAGACCTTACAATTCGCTGTACGATTAAGTTTAACAAGCATAAGTATTCGTTAACGGTTAAACATTTATTCAAGGTTGTGATGCGTTTGACTCCAATGCTGCGCGAATTCATTTTATTTTGCGATCAATTTCATTTAGAGCAAAAATCTCCCTTCGGTTCGCAAGATTTAGTGAATATCTTGGAAATGAAAAACGGCATGGTCCCTCCTGCACGATACCCATGGGTTCTAGATTCCTTTGGTTCCGGTGACAACAAAGAACGAAATGGGCGGGTGTTTCTCGGCGGAGACAGCCGCAATATTTTTTTGAACCTCGGCGGGGAAGCGAGATTTAATGGGAGCATTTTTGGCGACTTGTGGCAAATTTCCCCTAAATTTTTTTCCGTCGCCAAAGATGAACCGGATCTCCAGTTTAAGAAGGAAGCAATTTTCCCGAAAGGGTTTGGAAATGAACAGGTCGAACTTAGAGGGTTAAGAATTCCTTTAAAGAAATATCGAGGACATTCCGCAATCATGGGAATAGTTGGGTTTTGCGCTGAGATAGATGATAAAGACGACATTGGGTTCTTTAAAAATTCCTCCCGCGATATTGATACTTTTCTTAAACCTGACCCAAGTTTTAAAGAATTATCGCAATTCGACCGAAAATCCCTTGCCAATTCATCCGCTCTTAGATTGCGCGGTCTATTTAAACCTGCATTAAGTTCCACCCCGTTACCAGATGATCTTCAATATTCCGGCCCCGATCGAGAAATTTTTGGAAATGTTTTTGGGCGCTTTTTTCTTCTTACCTTTTTCAGTTTTGGCTCTATGAGCGGCGGGGGCCAAGAACTTATCTACGGTTCTTCAGCCCCACCTCCGTATTATGATTATTCCCACACGATTTCAATCAGTTTCGCGGATTCAGCTCAACATCCTTATTCTGAATATATGTCCCGCGTCGTTTCGGGAGGAGCGGATTTCTCCGGTACGACAATTCCGGCGAATTATTTTAAAATCAACCAAGAAGGAGGAAAGCAAGAGGGGGGAAAGGTTTTAACCTATACCGATTTTCACCCCAAAGATAATCTTGCCCTTTCCAAACCTTTTGACACCTTCGCCGAAGAATGGTTTCAAATCTTCCCTGCGGGCTCAACCCAGGCGAAAAAAAATGTTCAAGCGCGAATTTGCAAGTTTTTTAAAAATCAATCCAAATTTAAGGAGTCAATCGGATTTCCGGATAGATTTTGGGTTGATGGCGTGGTTTATATCGACGGCCCGCTTGATTTGAAAGAAGGTATCTCCACGTCGGACATCCGCGGTGGAGTTGTTTTGGTAAAGGGTCCGATTACCCTCGGAAACATCTCGCGAGGCCTTTCCGATATTAGTAAAACCCCAATGGAACTTTTAGAAAAGAAAATTGAGGGAATCACCCAAGACAAATTTCTCACGTTTGTAAGTATTAACGGCGGGCTCATTAACTTGGTAGGGGACAAACATTTGGGTGTACAGTTAATTTCGTTGCGACCCCGCCTATCCGCTCCAACGGACCAAATAAAATGGACGCAGAGCGACCAGGTTTGGTTCGCGGGCGGAATCGCCGTAAGCACGCCAAATCTAAAACAGAGGGTTCAAGATTTCAAAAATGTTCCACTATTTTTGTATGCTCCCCATATGTCTGACGAGAAACCTTCCCTTGCGGCTTACATAGATTCCCCGTTAAAGGGATACGCATTTTATGTTGAATAAATATCCTCAACGCTTGGCTTTTTCAATGATTGAATTATTGATAGGAATTGTAATTTTTAGCCTCGCCATGCTACCTCTTCTATCCCTTGCGATGAGTTCGAGCAGAGGAGCTTATTCGGTTGGAAAACACATGATGGCCGGTCAAATTGCTCAAGAAAGTCAGATCAAAGTATCGGAAACATCAAAACTAGGAAAAATCAATCTTTTAGAAGATGACGACCTCAAGAGTGCTCTGACAACCATTGGAAATGAAGCCATTTCATGGGATTTGAACAGACAGTTTAAGAATTTCACTTATGAGGTTATCATGAGGGAACCATCGGGTGAAGATAAAGGGAAAATGTTCCTTGTTGCGGTAAAGGTAGGTTGGCGTGTTGATGAAGGCAAGGAATCATCAAGGCAATTCATGACGATAAGTTCGATTAAGTACAAGGATGTTTTGTAGAGTCGATGAAACCTTGCAATGGCATGTCGGTGATTGAGATTTTGGTTGTATTGACCCTTTCGAGCGTAATACTCCTTGGGGCGACAACGATTATGGGCCGAACCACCCGAACCTTTAAAAAAGGTTCAGATATGCTAAACACTCAGGTCCTTTTAAATAGTATAGTTGAACAACTTCGTTCGGATATCAGGTCTCTCCAGGAATTGCATGAGTGTAAACCGGGGTCGTTAAAATTCACGATTGTTCGCGGGGGAGCCAAGCTTCCCGTTTCATATTTATTTTCAAATCAGACATTGATTCGAACCGAAGAAGGTAAAGAGAAAGACTTTCACGGAGCTGGCCAAGTTGAATCGCTTGTTTTTTCTCAAAGGCTTTCCAGGGAAAACACTTTTCAAAGCCTCGATGTAGCTATGCAATTAAAATCCGATGAAAAGGGAGAAGGAAAATCTTCCCAACTCTCGATTTTTTGTCAGTTTTTTTCAAAATGTCTTGAAAATCCAAACCCCTTGTGGAGGTATTAATATGCGTAAGTCTTTTCCGGTGATTCTCTTATTTTGGATAACTCTTGCTTTCTTCCTTCCTCTATTCGCGCAAGACCTCAAGGAAACCTTAAAAAAAGGACGGGCTTTTGAAAAGGAAAAAAAATTTGAAGACGCGCTTGCTTTGTACAAGCAACATCTTGAAAAGGAGTCTTCCGAAGAAGTTTACAAGGAGATTTGTTCCCTGCTTGGTAAACTGAGGAAGTACGAGGATGCCGAGAAGATTTTGAATGACGGTTTATCAAAACTTCCGAAAAGCGTATCCTTATTGAATTTAATGGGTTTGATTAAATTAAAGCGAGGAACCGTGCAAGAGGCGCAAGCGGTATGGAAAAAAGCCTTGACTATCGATCCAAGAAATTTGTTCGCGAAACAATGGCTTCAAAAAACGAAAGAAAAAAGCTCGGCCCCCTCAATTCAAAGCGCTGATTTTTCCCCCGAACCGACCGCAATCGCTTCCTCTGAAGCTAAACTTTCCTTGGCCGAGCAGGAAAAACTGGCTTTAAAATTGTATGACGAGATGTTTCATGCGGACAAATGGGAATTTGACATTTTTGTCAAAGCTCACAAGGAGGTGATTGAAAAATGCCCCGATGTCGAACTTGCCCAAGAATCGTGTTGGCGATTATCTAACTTGTATCTTCAGGGCTATGACGAACCTGATTACGACGGTATCATTGAGGTGCTTGGGCACCTAATTAAGAATTATCCAAACTCACCCTTCCTTCCTGACGCCAAAAACAGGCTTTTGAACGCTTTTCAATCGACCGGGCGTAGCGATAAAGTGGTTGAATTGTATGAAGAGCTTTTCAAATTAAACCCCCAACCAAGCGATCGACAATTCATGACCTGGAACCTTGAATACGGCGATGCCCTTGCGGCTATCGGGAAAAAGGATGAAGCAAAAAAAATCTATGAGGGAGTTATCCAGCGAGATAACAACCAAGATCAGCTTGAAGCCCGTGTCGCCCGAAATCGGCTTTCCGCGATGAGTCACTAGTATCTTTTATGATTGATTCGAATATTATTGCAAGCTTTTTTCTGAATGAGAATCCGCGTTTATTTAAACCAATTTCCGATGACCTTAAGGGAAGAATTTACGCCGATCTTCCTCATCGTTATTTTGCGGATGTCGAGTCCCTAAAACTCTATGTTCGAGATCTTAGGAATTTAGGAGCAAATGTCCTTCTTCTTCTCCCGCATTTTTACCCCTGTTTTTCAGAGTATGTCGTAAAAGACTACGAGCGGCCTTGCCCCCTTTTTGGAACATGGGAGGTTTTCGCGGAATTCATGAAATTCGTGGAAACCCTTGGAATGGATCGCATGATCGATATCCCATTTAATCATGCGGATTGGGAGGCCGAACATTTAAAAAGATCCTGGTACAAGAATTCCAAAAATCGCGGTATTGAAGCCGGAACGGATGATTTTGACGCGAATGGAAAACGTGTCAGAATTAATTGGGGAGCCTATGAATTAGATAATGGAAACCCGGAACTACTTCAATATTGGCTGGAGAAGGTAATTTTCCCGCATATCTCCGATTACAATGTTAATGCGATTCGAATCGATGCCGCCTGGGGCCTTGACCCGAATGGCTTGGCGACCATAATCAAGAAAACTAAGGAAAAGTTTCCGTACGTTTGGTTTGTCGCTGAAAACCTTGGAATGGATCGCTTGATTAATTTAGCCTCTTCCGGTTTAAAAGCCGGCGGGGACCGCTATTTCAATAACTTTTATTGGTATGAAGGCGGCCGTTACATCCCATCGGATGTATATCGGTTTTATAAACGTTCGCAAGGAAAGCCCACCTGCAATTTATGGAGCAGCCACGATGTTTTGATGCCTGCCATGAGAGCCCTTGGAGTGTTGCGATCGGAAAGCCTTGGGAAACTCAATGATAAAGCTCTTCACAGGCAGATCATCGAAAGAGACGGAGTTAAAAGTCTTTCTCAACTTTCAAAGGATGAGCAAAATAATGTCGTTCGTTTAATGAAGCTTGATTTTTTGCTCGCAGCCTTTCTTTCCACTGACCTAATGTGGGTGGCAGGTTCGGAAAAATGCCTTCTTGAAAGAGTTGATGTTTTACGCTCCGGTCCGAATAATTTTGGATTGGGGATTAATTCGGATCTTTTTCCTTTTATTGCCACGGTCTTAAATGCTCGCGGTTCTGATTTGTTTTTTAACCGGGAAGGAGTGGTGATACCCTTCGGTGAATGGCGCAGGGGCCGCGTTGGATGCAAGGGATATGTTAAGCGAGTCGGTCGCAGAATTTGCATGGTTGCGGTAAACAATGACTTAAAGAATTCTTCGGTTTGTCCCATTCCTACGCTTCTGAGGGCCGAAAATCGCGTGTGCGAAATCGCTCCCTATGGTTATAGAAGCGGCCCGACAAGCTGTATTTCGTCTTCTTTGGCCCTGGAACCTGGGCAGGGTCTATTTCTTTATTCCTGCCCATAAGGGATTTTCGTATCTCCAATAATTCCGGGTAAAATGAAAATCATCGGTAAAACTGAGAACATATTTGATGAACCCAAGATTGTTCGTGATAAATACAAACGCTATCTCTAAATTTGTTACGACCAGCGCGAAATTTAGCGCTTACTTCTCCGCGCCCGATTTTTTTAAAATAGATAAGTCGGCAACGAGGTGCTCAGAGAGTTCTTTTAGATTGCTTGAAGGAACTTCTTTTATCAGCTTGTTTAGTTCTTCAATGGCTTCCCTTGGCATTCCCTTGCGGCGATAGGCTTCACCCATCAAGTAGTAGGCTTTGTCTTGAATGCAACTTCCCGGAAATTCGGAAACAATCTTTTTGGCATGATCGATCGCCTTGTCAAATTCTTTGTTCCGAACAGCTTCTTCAGCCTTTTTCCAAGCGGGAAGAAGAATGCTTCCCTTCTTGCCTGCCTTTTGAATAATGGAAAGAAGGAGCTTGGCTTCATCCTGAAAAACTCCATCATTTTTCGGTTCCCCAATTTTTTCAAGTGCTACGCGGGCATCGTCCACTTTTTCCATTAGAAGAAGGGCGTTTGCGGCAACAATTGCGGCGAAAGCTTTTTCTTCGGGATCGGAAAGCTTTTCAATTACATTCGCGGCGTGTTTTGCCGCATCTTTATACAACCCTCTTAAAAGCTCATCCCTAGCTTGGGCCGAAAGGTTCTTTTCGCTTTGCGGCAATTGGTAGGTTTCAGATAAGGGTGAAATTTTTCCCTTAAAAAAAGTGAAAACCGATGTCTTTTCGGCAAACCCCTCCATGTCAGCAAACGCTTTCACATGGCGGATTAGAATGTCTTTTTTTCCGTCGCCGTTTAAATCGGCAAAAAACGCCTTTGCTCCCTGCAAACCTTCTAATTCCCAAATAGTCTTAAAAACTTCAGCTTGCCTTTGAAGAAGAACCAGGTCGGAGTAACCCCCTGAGCCGCCCGGATCTAGAACTAGAAGTACCTCTTTAACTCCGTCTCCGTCTATGTCTCCCGCCTTCAGTGCGCTTATTGCGCCTCCTTCGGAGGAGAAAATCTCGATTGGCTGGTTAGAACCTGTCTTTAACAGCAAGCGATCAATTCCCTCTCCCTGAAGCATACCAGGATCATGGCTTATGACTAATCTTCCCGATTCTCCCAAATCTAATCCCAGGGTTTCCTGAAGCCCAAATAAAGGGGAAAAAATGGGGGAAGTAAAAAACAAAACAATCAGCATTTTCTCAAAATATTTTTGCAAGTTGCTCTTTTGGATAAATTTAAGCATTGGCGGCCCTCCGAGTGATTGCTACTTTCGTCGTACTTTACTGAACTAAGCCATGGGAATATCTATAATATTGGTCGGCCATTCGGGAAACGCCGGCCGAAGACACGCCGGCGCGATTGATCATCCATGATATTTCATCCGAGGTGAGATTATAACCAAGACACATTTTTACGAAGATCCCATATTTTACGTTTTCTGAAATCCCGGTGGTTACATACTGGTTCCAGGATTTGTTCTTCAACTCCTTGGCATAAGGGCCTCTATTGTACCCTGCCGCGGCCTTGATGATTAAATCCGCGGGAGAATCGTTCGGATTCGACGCGGCCGGGCTCGTAAGGCATTTTCCGAGATATCTTGTACCTCCGAGCAAATTTTGCCTGGGATCATTAGGGTCCACTTTCAAACCGCTCGCGGTTCCGGGCATTAGTTGCATAAAACCCATGGCCCCCGCGTAGCTCCGTACAAGACTCCCGTCGGATTTTCGATGGATTCCTCTGGATTCAACATACATTATTGCCTTTAAAAAATCCGCTCTTGTTACCGGCAAACCAAATTTGTTAGTGGTTTGAGGGAACTGCCACGTTTCCGCAACTTTCAATGCTTCATCCCACCAACCCTTGAATTCGGGGCTTTTCGTGGTAATCGCTGACCCGGAAGGCGGTTTAGGAGTATAAGGGTTGGGAGGAGTTCCGGATGAAGCAGGGGTCGTCGGTTTTGATGGGGGTCTTGGTTTTGTTTTATTCCCCGCTGGAAGGGCATTTTCTCCTGAGCCTGGAATTTGAAAAACCCAACCGGGATGAATAAGGTTGGGGTTTTTTATCAAAGATGGGTATTTGCTTTTGTTAAGTTCAACTATTTCCCAATAGCGAAAACCGCTTCCAAGGTATTTTTTCGCGATTTTCCAAAGGTTATCGCCAGGCCTAACCACGTATGAAAATTTGGAAGAGTTTTCCGAATTTGAAAATTGAAATTGGTTTGGCGCTGAGTTTGGATTTGGGGAAGTTTTCGAAACATCAACGTTTCCATCGCCAAAAGGCCCCTCGTTGCTAGTGATTCCATAGTTAGGTTGGAAATTACAAGCAAAAATAAGGAAGCCAAGAACAATTTTGGTAAAACAAGTTTTCCCAAGCAAGCGAGTTTTTTTTTGTCGCATTGTTCCTATCCTTTGCTGGTTTAAAATATATTACCAGAATTAAAGGGTAGAGTTTCGCATTTTTTTTATGTGAGGTGAATTCCTTTTTAAAGTTTCGAAAAATTGATTTATGCCTTCTTTTGTCATGGTAATGTAATCCTCCGAGGCTCTTGCAAAATTATTTTCCGAAAACATTCGCGATCAAGGTAGGCGCAGGTTTTATGCCCTGCGAAACCTGTGTTTTCGCAAACTAAAGTTTGCGGCTACCAAGGCAGGTTTCGAGTAATTTTGCAAGAGCCTCCTCCTATATATGTTTCGTGGTTCCCATTTTTCAGAAAGGTTACAAAAATTAAATGACCCTGTTCTTTTGCCGATATTGTTGCATGAAAATCTTTTCGGGTCTAAAATACCGCATGTAAGAGAAAAAAATGGATATAGATCTTTCCCAATACATGGATTTATACGTCGATAATTCTCGCGAGAATTTAGACGTGATGGATCGAATGCTTCTAGCCCTTGAGCAAAATTCCCAGAACTTAGAAGCCATCCAAGAGATTTTTCGAGCCGCGCATACTCTCAAGGGTATGTCCGCCACTATGGGCTTTGAAAAGGTTGCTCAACTGACTCATAAGATGGAGAATATTCTTGAGCTTTTGAGGGGAAAAAAGATTGCCATCAACTCCAAAGTAATCGATCTTTTATTTGAAACTTTCGATGTCCTGCGGATTTTAGTTAATGACACGATCACCGCTTCTGATTCTAACATCGACTTAGAAACCATTTTTCAAAAACTTTCCGCTCTTTCCGAAGGAGGTGGTGAAGGAGAAGCACAACATGCAAAGAATTTTGATCCCCAAACCTACCCACAGTCCTCCTCTTTGGATATTAGCAATCAATCGGAAGTGGTTTCAACTAACCTTTCTGAAATGGGGTTAAGCGAATTTGAAGTGGAAACTCTGCTTGAGGCATGTCAGAAAGGGTCATCAGCGTTTCAAGTCGAAGTAATATTGGTAAAAGATTGTCTTCTTAAAGGCCCAAGAGTTTTCATGGTTCTTCGAAATTTAGACAGCCTTCATTGTGAAATAGTAAAATCTAACCCGCCAGTAAAAACCCTGGAAGAAGAGAAGTTCGATAACTCATTCAAAATGGTTGTTACGACAACCTCCCAGCCTAACGAAATTAAAGGTTCTCTTGAAGGAATTTCAGAAGTTGAGACTGTGGAGGTTCTTTCGGTTTATTCCAGTGAGATCAAGCAATCTAGTATCTCATCAGTTTCCGAAAGCCCTGCGTCAAAAACCGTACAACCTGCACGCCAGGCTGAACCCCCAATTTCGCATCAACCGAAGGTGAACGAAACTAACCCTGAAAAACCTGTTTCTCCCGTTTCCCCAACCTCTCAAACTCCGAAACCCATTTCCGCCATGCAGGTTTCTTCACCACGGAGTTTACCTTCTCAACCCGTGGAACAGACACTCTCAACCCCTGTTTCTCCTTCAGCGCCAAGTCAATCTAGTTCAAATCAAGCCGTCGGAAAAACCCCTTCTCCTTCAGCTGAGTCCACTGCAGGGTCAATTCAGACAGCAGGGGTTCAAATCGAAAGCGATCTTGAGAAAGAAAAAGAGCGAAAGGATCGTGAACTAGTGCATCTTGTGAGTTTCTATACGGCCGGAGAAACTTATGCCATTGATATCATTTTGGTGGAGAGTATAATAAACCTTCTTCCAATCACGCGCGTTCCCAAAGCTGCCATTTACATTGAAGGCGTTATTAATATGAGGGGAGAAGTGATTCCGGTTATCAGTCTTCGACGCCGTTTAAAGCTTGATGAAAAGGCCAGAGCACCCGAAGATCAAATAATTATCCTTCATTTTGAGGAACACAAAGTTAAAGTAGGTCTCCTTGTAGACAACGTTAAAGAGGTTCTTAGATTAAAAAAAGAATCAATTGAACCTCCCTCGCACGTAAGCGAAGGGGTTAACATTGAGTATTTGAAGGGCGTCGGAAAAATCGACAAAAAGTTAATTATTCTTTTAAACGCAAACAATATTATTTTTGGAACCCCTACGTCCGCCAAGAAGGGAAAAGGGGTCGAGGATTTTTTGCCATGAATTTGTACGTTCCAATTTTGAAGCATGTCATTAAAGAGATAGAAGCCGGCCGACCAATTTCGATATGCACGGTCGTTGAGACTGAAGGTTCCACGCCTCAAACGCCCGGAGCAATGATGGTCATCGACCAAACTTCACAAACAAAAGGCACCATCGGAGGCGGATGCGTAGAAGCTGAGATTAGGCGAAGAAGTTTTGAATTGCTGCAAAAACGCTCCTCAGCATTGGTAAAACTATCTTTAGATCATGATTTTGGTTGGGATGACGGGCTTATTTGCGGTGGAACCATGACTATCGCGGTTACCACGATCGACCGCGCTGAATCTTGCGATTCCATTCGAAAAGCTTTGGAGGACCTTCAAAATTATCAACCTTCAACGATTCCTATTTCCGTTCAGGAGAAAGGGAAAAGTTTCGAGTACAAAATTAACATTGAAGCGGAACCATCCTTGGTGATTGCAGGAGCGGGCCATATCGGCCAAGCCTTGGCGAATTTGTGCGTGGGTTTGGAGTTTCACGTAACGGTTATTGATAATCGAGCGGATTACGCAAATGTTTCAAGGTTCCCGCCTCCCATCAATGTTGTGGTGAATGACATTTCGACCGCACTGGAAAAATTCCCAATTGATCCGGTTACATATATCGTTATTGTCACGCGAGGGCACAAACATGACGAACAGGCATTAGAGGCGGTTATTAGATCCCCTGCGAAATACATCGGAATGATCGGAAGCAAGAGAAAAGTTAAATTGATTTACGACGGCTTGCAATCAAGAGGAATAACCCCGGAGATGCTAAATCGAGTACATTCTCCGATCGGTTTGCCTATTAACGCGGTTACGGTTCCGGAGATCATGGTAAGCATTGCCGCAGAGCTAATCGCAACAAGAAGGACCATTCGAAGGAAAATTGTTGAGGGGCCATTTTAAATAAAGGGGATTAGGGATTAGGGGGTAGAAGAAAAAGCCCTTTCCCGGGTGTAAGTTTGGGGAGAGGGCTTTAAAGTAACGTTTTGAGAATTGGTATAAGAACTCGGAATTTTTATTGATGCCAATCATCGGAAGCCATCGTTTTTTTGGTTGAAGGTTTGGCTTTCGTAACCCCTTCTTTCGCTGCTCCGTGTTTTTCTAGCAAATTACCAGTCGCAATTCCCCTCTGTGCATTACCTCGAATACCACCTCGGACGCCTTGCGCGTTATTTCCTCGAACGCCTTGTTGAGATTTGGCTGGGATTTCATCAAGGGTGGCTTTGTTTAACGCCCCTTTGCCGTTCTTGGCTTTAGCGGGCAATTCGTCAAGGGTGCATTTACCGAGCAAGGGTTTGCCATTCTTTGCCTTAGCAGGGATTTCATCAAGGGTCGCCTTCGATGATTTACTGGTGCCAATGACCATAATGCTGTCCGTCCGACTTGGCAATTCATCGAGTGTCGCCTTATGGAGCGATGGTTTGCCTTTTCGGGTTTTTTGGGTTTTAAATAAAGGCGAAGATGCGTCAATTTCTTTGGTAATTGCGAAAGGTTTGTGTTGTCGTTTATTTTTGGAATCTCCACGCCAAAACCCGGCTTCAAGGAAAGCATTTTTTGTCCAAGTCTTAATGTTCTCATTGTTGATTAAAGCTTGCATCATCAACATAACCCGCTCAAAGAAACCATTTTTTATTTTCATCATGGTTCCTGATTCGTCATCGGGGCGAATACCGCCAGTTTGGTTTGTGCAAACGACCAAAAAGTTATCGTTTTCAGATTCGCCTAAGGAATCTCTTGTTCCGGAACCAATCGGATTTTTAACATTATGAACCGACCCGTCAAATCGCAAACCGTTGAAATCATAATCAGCATTGGTTGCATTTGATTCGTAGCACCCGACCCCTTTTTCAGTCGTTTTTGATGAAGTGTCGAGGAAGCTTCCTCCGTCACCCGCAAAAGATATGGGAATCTGGGAAAACAAAAACGCTCCAACTATTGTTAACCGGAAAATTAGGTTCTTTTTCATGATTTCCTCCCCTGAATCAAATTTGATTAGCCACAAGAGTAACTCGCAAAATCGGTACCGTTAACTTAAAAGACGATTTAGGGAGGTTGTGGCCCCTCTCTCCAGCTCAATTTTTCGCGCTAGAGAAAAAAATCCCACTTCCGCGGTGTTTTTACCTCTGTAAAGGTGGGTAAAAAAAACCTGAATCTTGCTTTACCTGGTTTGGTTTTCCAGTGCCTCAAAATAATCTTTGACAGCTTTTTTGTAACCAATTGGAATTTCATCTTTAAAAACCGATTCTAAAGCTTCGGCTTTTTTAATTTCAATCAACTTGTCATATTCCCCTTTTGGAGTTTCGCCAGGGAGCGGAACGCCGCCTTTCATTTCAAGAATAGCTTCCCCTTCGTCCCCTTCCGGGGGCCTTCCATCAACTTTCGTAAGATCTCCCTTGGTCTCTAAAGATGAGGAGTCATACAAATCTTCGAATTTGGTTTCGCTATCCGAGGTTCTATTACTATTTCTATTTCCCGGTGAAGTTACGGTGGATTGATACCCAGTCTCCCGGAGTTGAGTAGACCCCTTTCCACCGAATACTGTATCCAAGCCCATCTGCGCCATCTGTACATTCACGTTCCCGGGCGATTTGCCTCCTCCCCCGCCCTGACCTTGGCCCTGGCCCTGACCTTGGCCTTGGCCTCCCTGACACTGGCTCTTTTTTGTTCCTGGGGATTGTTGAACGCTTTTTTTCAACTGTTGCGCAATCTTTAAGGCCTCCCTCAATTGCCGGTTTTTTTTCATTTGCTCCATAAACTCTTTTAGGCTCATTCGAGGGAGATGCTTTAAAGCCGAGGCTCCGGAAGAAGCGCTCACTCCTTGATTACCGGAATTCTGCCGGCCTGTTTGCCCGCTTTTCTGGCCCCCTGGTTGATTTTGGGCGCTTTGGGACCCGGTAGGCTGGGTTCCGGAAGAAACCCCTTGTTGCCCGCTTGTTCCGCCTGAAGAGGCTTGATTAGCGGATTGAGTCGACGAAGCAGCCCCTTGCTGGGAAGGGTTTGCCGTCGATTGGGGATTTCCATTCCCTTGGGCGGTACCTGATGTGGAGGCTGAGGGTTTCCCGGAAATAGTTTCTTCCATTGTTTTTTGGAACTCTTCCAAGTCTTTTTCAAATTCTTTTGCTTGGTTTTCATTAAAGTTTTGATTTTCTAGTTTTTTTTGCAAATCGTCCGCCGCGTCTTTAAGTTTTTTCAATGCTTCTTTCTCGGATGAATCAGCCCCATTTGCGGAAGCGGATGTTTGGGCTTCTTTAAGATCACGCTGAATTTTCTTTAAACTTTCTTTTGGACCTTTCATTTCATCCGCGACCTTTTTCAACTCTTTTTCAACCATCTCCAATGCCTCAACTGCTTCGCGCTTTTCTTTAACCCCATCCTTCAAAATTTTGGAAGCGTCCTCCATTTGTTTTTTCGCCTGTTCCAATTCTGGAGTATCCGAGGCAAGTTTTTGCTCGATGGCTTCCTTTAAGTTTTCCAAAACCTCCGCTTCGT
>JACPTH010000079.1 GCA_016192885.1 bacterium
GGGATTATTTTCTAGAATCATTAACCGCCGCGCCGTCTTGAAGTCCCATGGCTCCGCGGCTTATTACCCTACAATTTGGTGGAATGCCTTCAATCAGGCTTATGTTTTCTTGCTTCGCCAGTTCAGTAATGGGAAACAAGCGGACATGGCCATTCTCAACGACAAAAACCGCGCGGCCTTTAGTAGTATCAATAATTGCGGTTGAAGGAACCGCGATACCAGTTTTGAAAGGCAATGGAATCGAAATCTCCGCCGGTTGGCCTGGGATTATTTTTTCATAGAGATTTTGTAGAAGCGCTTCACATGGAACTCTTCTGTTTACTTCGTCACATTGGGGAATAATTGCGGAAAGGGTTGCTTGAATGCTTTCTCCTGTGGCGGTAACCTTAACCCATAATGATTGCCCGAAATTTATTTTTTGGATGTCACTGTCGCTTACGTAAAATCGAACTTTAATCGGGTTAATGGCGACAAGTTTTAAAACCGGTTCGGCGGGAGAAACTATTTCACCCTCGTCTCGGATGCGGGAAACGATTTTGCACTGACGGGGAGTTTTAACAACGCAATCATCGAGTAGTTTTTTTGCCTGGTTTAAAGCGGCTTTTGCTTGCTCGACTTGCGCTGCAACAACCGCTAACTGATGTTGAGTTGGACCGGCCTTTGCAGCTTTTAACGCCGATCTGGTGGCGGCAAGCTGGCTTTCCGCCATCTGTTCCTTGAAACCGATGTCTTCCCTCTGCGCCGAGGGGATAACTTCTTGTACAAAAAGTTTTTCGACCCTTTTTCGCTCGTTTTGAATTTGGGAAAGAAAAGCCTCGGCTTGTCGTTTAAGGGCTGAAAGACGCTCAATTTCTTCTTCCCTGGCCCCCGCTTTTAGTTCCTCCCATTGTAATTTAACTACGGCAAGCGCCTTTTCGGAAGCTTTAAGCGACAAGGCAAAATCGCCATCGTCAAAAACCCACGCAACGGACCCGGAAGCAAGCGTATCCCCAGGGCTTCCGTAAATTTTCGCAATTCTTCCCCCGTGGGTACCCGCCAAGTCAGCCTTCCAAATCGGAACCAACGTACCATTTGCCTGAATGAAGGGTACCATTGTGGTTTGGCTTGCGACTACCGATTCTACCCATAACCCTTCTTGCGCAATGCTTGAATTGATGGGCCAAAGAAAAGAAAGAAAAAGCAATAATGGTAGAATTTTCATTTGTTTAGGCAAAATTGCATGGGATACTTGAATCTTTACTAACATAATTTCCTATCTCTTTCAAATTAATGAATCTATCTAACTATCAATCAATCGCAAATGATACCGGTTTCGATAAGGTCGCTCATGTTTTCGTCGGGTTCGATAGTTTCCCCGAAGAACTAGCAATCGAGGAGGGAATTGCCACGCCGATACAGGAGCTGATAGCTGATGACTGGATGCTTAGTTTAAAAGCAAGCAATCGCAAATCAATATCTCTTCGGAATCAACAAAAAAATCCGCTAACTTTTTTTTCGCAGCGGGGTTTCGGACGAAAACGTCCCAATAAGCGCCATCAACACATGAGAGGAAGATGTCGCAGTTTTCTTTCACAAATTCCTTGTTGAATTCTACGAGCTTCTTAAAGACTTCAGGATGTTTAACCCCTGCCAGCTGGTTCCAGTCGGTTATAATATATTTTCCAAAGTCCTCAAGAAAACCTTTTCTCATTAAAAAGTAGTTCGGCTTTTCTTCGATGATCGAATTCTCATAAAGTTCACCCCATGCCGCATTTTTCTCTTCATAGTTCGGATCTCCTAGTTTGGTTTCGTCAACAACAAACAAATCAAACATGTCTGCAGGACTTTGAAGAATCCAAAAAAGATCCGCGATCTCTTCCTTTAGCAATAAGATCAGCCTGAGGTCTCTAATTTGGTAATTTCTTAGCCTAACTCCCTTGGTCATTGTTGGTTGGTTAAGCACGATTTGAATCTCGGGTTTCCGGATTAATGATCGAGATCAGCGTTCTGTTTTCCCAGTAATTATCCATTTGAGTAATGATCGGGAGTTTCAAATACCATTTGATGAACGATTTGTGTGGGATTAGAACTTCATTTCGCTCTTTCAGAGCTTTTCTCCAAATTATTGCATGAAATCCCCCAAAAATACTGTAATAATGCGGATCAAGAAAACTCATGCCCTCGCCCTGACTTCCCCCCTTTTACAAAGGGTGGATTCAAACGTTCACCCTCTTTGTAAAAGAGGGGTTAGGGGAGATTTTATGAATGTAATTTATGCCCCTTTTTTTAGTATTTTCTGTACCTAGAGTTTTTGGAAAAAAAAATTTGAAATTTACGCGTTTTCATGAAGTTTTCCTTCAGGTCTCGACGATTCTTGCCGAAGCCCCGACTTCCTGCAGCCTTCGAACTATACTTTCCGCAAGGGTTCGATTTAACCCTGATTTTATCGTAACGCCCGCTTTATCTACGACCGAAAGAGCATATTCTTCGCCCTGGCCGCAAACCGCCCAGAGGACACGGATTGCGGATTGTCGTTTCGGGCCGCAAAAATCGAAGATTACCGAACAATTGGATTTGGGATTTAAAAGAGCCTCGGTTGCAGGGTCGATCTGATTTGGTTTGGTTTCTTCTTCAATCATTTCCCTATTTCTTCGTTCACCCTGCCCGCAAGGTTTGTTTAGGGTCTCCCGATCTTCAGCCTCCAGCCTTTCTAATTCCTTACTTTCACTTTCTTCAACTACGCTTTCAATTCGTCGAAGGGCTTCTTCCAAAAGAGGTTGATTCTTCAAATCGTAGCGTTTCAAGATTTCCGCCATTTCAACCGCGATTCCGCGCGAATCAGCTTTTTCTTCGTCGTCTTCAAACTCATTTTCAGGCAGATTAAGCCAATCGAAAATGGTTTTTATGTTTATTGAAAGGCTTCTGATTATTCGGAAATCTTCGCCAAGTCGTTCCCATTTCTCATACGAATCGGGAATAGACCGAAGCGGCAATTTCCCGGAATCTCGGAGTTCGCCAGGGAGATTTGGGAACCCGGAAAAAATGATCTCAAGGGCTTGTTTGCGAAATGAACTTGAAATACGAGGGTTGCAAAAAATTGAGGTCAGCTCTTCTTTGGATTGTTCGGGGGAAATTTTCTGGGGAGGTTTGGGCTCAAGACAACCAAAATGTTTGAAAAGCTCCCATGCCAAACTGTCCCCTGAAGGTTTTTCGCTTCCTTTGCTCCATTTCGCGTGAAGCCCGAGCTTTTTTTCCCATTCTTCAGGATTTCCTGATTCCTCCCAAGCTCCTTCAGGTGCGTTTGGTTCGCAAAAATAAATCGTTCGTACAGGTTTGCCTTTCACATAGTGAGCAAAGCTGAAAAAATCAGCGACCGAATCGGTTCCCCAATAAAAAGCCTCCCCCCAGCGTTTGGAAGCTTCCAAGGCAAGAGAGTGCTTGTTTGGATCCGGCGTGAAGTCGCGATTCCAAGCCAATACAAAGGGCCCTGCGGAAACATGGCTTAGAAAAAACGGATGGTCTCCCAAAAACAGTTCAAAATCTTCAAGATCATCTGTTTTTACTAAATTGACGTTGACAATAAACGACATTTGATCCCCCTCTAATAATTTTGCTTTAAGAAGATAAATGAAAGCCAGGAAATCGGTCGCCCTGCTTGATCAGTGGTTTTAACAAAATACTCCATGGTAAAACCGCATGATTCAATTATTCCCTTGAGTTCTTGTTCTTGATAAAATGTCCAAAATCTGCCGTTTTCATCATTCATTTCGCCCGAACCTTCTTTAACCGAAACCGCGAAAACCCCGGATTTAGCCAAAATGAGGTGAACTTGTGAAAGTATCCTCGAAAGAGCCGATTTGCCGGAATGCAAAAGAGATGCGCATGCCCAAACTCCGACAAAAACTTCAGAGCGGAAAGGCAAATCCATGAAATCAGATTTAACCGGATTTACTAAACCCCGTTTTCGGCATTCTTGAAGCATGCCTATAGATAGATCCAAAGAGAAAGTTTCATAACCTCTTTGAGTCAGAACCAAGGAATCGCGCCCGGGGCCGGCGCCAAGGTCAAGGACTCTTCCATTTTTTGGAAGGCGCTCGCAAAACGGATCAAGTAAGAAAAACATTTCCTTACCGGATGACCGTTTGGAATATTCCAAGGAATTCTCATCATAATATCTAGTTGTAGTTATGCTGTTTGCTGACATAAATAAAGAGGGAAGCCTTCAACTTAAAACAATGGGCGAAGCCATCCCAATTTGGAACAAATCTTGATGAGCCACTTGTTCTTTGCCTCAATGTTTTCAGGCCCAAATTCAGGTTCTCTTGCCGTCCCAAGGCGGTATTCCACCGATTCCTTTACGTCGGACAAAATAGTCTCGCGAAGTTCCTCTGAAAACGGCTTAGAATTGATTACAGCCATCACTTCGGAGTTTACTTCCTCGCTTAGATAATCCATATTGTAGGTTCCGACAATTCCGACTTTACCATCAAAAACAAAATTTTTCGCGTGTAACTGGCTTTTGCCTATGCGGGCAAAAATCCTGCAAGTCGGTATTTCCTTTAAAATTCCTCGCCAATCAGCCGCTTGCCCTAGCCCTTGGAGTTAAAACGATATAGGGGTTTTGAATGATAAGTTCATTTTTTGTTCCATCAATAAACCTTATCAATTGATCGGTGATGTCATTTCTGGGCCCTACCAAAGAATTCTTGTCGAGTATTTTTACGGGGCATAGATAAGCTCCTTCCATTAAGGAAAAACTCGGGTAATTTAGCAAATGCTTGTACTTTGAAATCTCTTTATTGTATTTTTTTAAGTCATCCTTTACCCAAGGGTCGATTTTTTGGGGTTGATACAAAGCACCGCTAATTTGAAATAGATCCATGGTTTTCTGCGCGGCCTCAAGTTTTCCAAGTCGCTCGCGTTGAATTCCCCAAAAATCCCTTTTCACGGGGCTCGATTTAAGGTTTTTAAACTCCTCATTAAACGCAAGAACCATTTGCTGCGCTATTTCTTTACTTTCAATTACCACGTCGCAATCAAGCCATGCGGTCGAATCATCCTCGCGGTCAACTAAATATTCATTCGCGATATTCCTTCCGCCCACAAGGCTATATTCTTCATCGATAACCAAAATCTTATCATGGTTGCTCGAAATGATTTTCCGAATGTCCTGAAAAACGAAAATGAAATTAGGGGAAAATGTGTTGAAAACCTTTACTTCAACATTGGGAAATCGAGCCATTTCTTGCAAAAAGCCCTTTTGAAAAATCTTAAAATTGAACTTATTGGTTCCTCGGGCATCGACCATAAGTTTAATATCTACACCTTCACGCGCCTTTTTTAAGAGCAACCCCAAAAATGACATCCCAAAAACGTCATTATCCACTATAAAATATTGGATGAAGATAGATTTTTTCGCGTTACTTAAAAGATTCCAACGTGAAAACCAAGATTCCGAATTGGAGTAAAGGAGTCTTACTTTTGCGTCAGCGTCCAGACTTTCGACAGGAACTTTGAATTGATCGAAAACAAATTCAACGGGCGGGGTAAAGGGAGCGGCAAATTTTTCAAACCAAAGTTGGAATTTTTGCCGATCTTCCTGAAGTTTCATGAATTCATAGGTTTTCCGGAAATACTGAAAATACCTAGAGATTTTCACCGGAAATGCCAGCCAGGAAGTTTTAGAATATTTCTGATAAACCGAGTTTAGTGCTTCATTTTTGGAAAACAGCGCCTGCTTCCACTTTTCTTGATTTTTTTTCGCGCTTAAAAAGGATGCGCGCAGATTAGCCAGGATTCCTAAATTTCCCGCTTTTTTATTCAATGAAAGCTCCGATAGAACATTCAAAGCTTTGGGAAAATCGCCCTTTAGCAACTCATACGCTTTTGCAAGTTCATATTTCGCCCTAAAAAGAAACGGTGAATTTGAGTTTCGGGAAATACATTCTTCAAGTTCCTTAATTGGAGATCCTGGAGACCCATCCTTTCTTGAATTCCAAACTCGCTCAAGAATCGATTTTATCTCCGCAGGAAAGGTAGCGTTAGCTTCCTCGGAGGCGATGAATTCAATTTCCCTTTCTGAAGGAAACGAATCATCTGAACTTGCATTTGAGGCGGGGGAAGGCGCAATCGTATCTTTTATTAGAGTTTTTCCCGATTCCAGTCCGGAAGAAATTCTTTTCTCATAGGCCGCTTTCGCCGCGTGATAGTCCTGAAGGGATTTCAGGCGAATTTCCTCGGGAAGATTATTCGAAATAGAATCTTGGTAAAGACGATATGCCGAAAGGTATCGCGCATATTCCTTTTCTAACGCAATATTTTGGGGGTAAGTCGGGGTCAGAAAGAGGAACAAAAAGGTAAAAACGCTTCCAAAAATTTTAGCTTTCATCAGTGTTTGTTTATTCAAAATATTTTCCCTAAGGAGAATTAACCCTCTCATTATAAAGGTTACCCCTAAATGCGTAAAGGTAAAAAGCTCGGATTCACGCTGAAATTAATCATGAGCGTGAAACTCATGGTATACTCTTTAAGAACTAAATACTTGGAATCGAATGGAGGGTTTTTTGCATGGCACGACTTTTTGGAACCGATGGAGTTAGAGGAGTTGCCAATACTTACCCTCTTACCGGTGAAATGGCTTTCCGAATTGCCCAACTTGGAACCTTCTACCTTCTTTCCCATCAAAAAAAGGAAAATAGGCCCATTTATATAGGCAAAGATACCCGACGATCCGGAGATATGCTTGAACATGTGGTTGCAGCCGGTGTCGCCTCGATGGGGGTTGATGTAAAGCTCCTTGGGGTTATTCCGACTCCTGCGGTTGCCTTCATTACCAGGGAACTTTGCGGCTTGGGTGGAATAGTAATTAGCGCATCTCATAATCCTTTTCAGGATAATGGGATCAAGGTTTTTGGGTCCGACGGCTTTAAAATCCCCGATGCAATAGAAATGTCGATTGAATCGGGAATCGGAGCCCAAAATAAAATAGATCTTCCTCAGGGGGGCGGGTTGGGAATTATTTCACCGGATACTACCTCGGTAAACTTTTGGCTAAACCATCTTGGCAAATTGGTAGGCGATCATTCCCTGAACCGCAAAATGAAAATCGCTCTTGATTGTGCGAATGGGGCGTTATCACCCTGGGCTCCTAAATTTTTCTCCGATTTAGGTTTTAAGGTTGATGTCATTGGAGCCTTCCCAGACGGTCTCAATATAAATAAGAAAGTCGGATCGACCAATATAAGCGCGCTTCTTGAAATCATGAGAAAAGACCGCTTTGATATAGGTTTTTCGTTTGATGGCGACGCCGACAGAGTTATAGCGATAACCGGTTCCGGAGACATAATTGACGGGGACTTTATTCTTGCAATAGTTGCGAAATACCTAAAACAAAGANNGTAGCGACTGTCATGAGTAATTTGGGCCTTGACCTGGCTATGAAAGATTTGAATATTAAGGTTCACAAGACCAAGGTAGGGGATAGATTTGTATTGGAAGAAATGCAAAAAATCCAGAGCATTGTAGGGGGGGAGCAATCTGGGCATATAATCCTGTCGGAATATTCCACCACGGGGGATGGCCTGTTAACCGCTTGTTTTCTTTTAAAAATCATTCAAGAGTGCGGAAACTCATTAAAAGATTTGAGTTTTGTCATGAACAAACTTCCGCAAATTCTGATGAATATTAAAGTTAGAAATAAAAATTTCGAAACCATTCCTGAAATCAAGGAAGAGATTAGGTTATCCGAAGAAAAACTTTTCGGTCGCGGGCGAATTCTCGTTCGCCCATCAGGAACGGAAAATATTGTTCGGCTTATGGCGGAAGGTCCGGATGAAAAAGAAATTCGTATGATCGTAAACTATCTTGCCAAAGTTATTTCCGCGCACTTATGTTAAGCTTCATTACCGTGATTAACAAAAAGAAGCAAAATACAGCGCGGTGAACTTTGTTCAACATGGCTGGTTTTTTAATCAAATCTATACTTCGAATGAACAAAAAAATTGGCGTTTAAATTACGACAAGTTCGCCATGCAAAGCCCCTGCGGCGTCAATTGCTTGAAAGATTGAGATAATATCTTTGGGCGTTGCTCCAACGGCGTTTAGAGATTTTACAAGATCATCCACCGTAGTTTCCCCCTGAAGCGAAATCAACCCGCCCTGGACTTCTTTCCCGGGTGCCGCGGTTGGCTTTTTCGTCGGGGTAGTGTCAACGATATCCACTCGGAGATTTCCCTGTGATATCACTACGGAGCTAACTCTAACCCGATTCCCGATGATAATGGTTCCGGTTTTTTCATTAATGACTACCCGGTTGGGTTCCTCAATTGAAAGCGGTAAATCTTCAATTGCCGCGGCGAAACTTACCGGATCATCCTTGAAGCTTTCGGGAATCCTGATTTTCACGCTTCCTGGTTCCGTGGTTTTTGCCCAGCCATCTCCGAATTTTCTCGATATCGCTTCTTTTACCAAACGTGAAACGGTGAAATCTTTTCGCGATAGCACAAGTGAAAAAGTTCCATTCTCGCCGAATTTTTCTTCTACTTCTCGCTCTAAAATCGCGCCGTGCAAAACTCTTCCAACCGTCGGATGGTTTTTTTGCTTACCCCCGCCCGTGTTTCCTGATTGAATTCCCCCGACAGAAATCTGACCTTGGGCAACAGCGTAAACTTGGCCGTCACCCCCCTTTAAGAGGGTCGGAACCAAAACACCGCCTTGCAAACTGGATGAGTCTCCTATTGAGCTGACCGTTACATCGAAGGTTTCTCCATACTTAGAAAATGGAGGTATCATTCCAGTTACAATTACCGCGGCGCAATTTTTCGTTTGGAGATCGCTTTTTGCCACTTCCATTCCCATATTTTGAAGCATTCCTCGAGCCATCTCAAGGCTGATTTGGCTTTTATCTCCGGTGCCGTCAAGCCCGGTCACAAGACCGTATCCGATAATCTGGTATTGCCGATTGGCTGCGACTCTGGCAATGTCCTTTACACGAACTTTCGCGTCTCCGAAAAGTTGAGAATTAAACAAACAGGTTGAAAGGAGCGCAAAAAGGATCGGAAAAATTCGTCGAGTAGATGGGAAAAGAAACATACGATTTGTAAGAGTATCGACCAATTCTTCCTAAAAGATGAAGTTGGCGATTCGCGTCATTAAACCTGGTTTTTGAACGGAACCTACCGTTCCTTTTCCTTCGTACTTTACCTCGGCATCGGCAAGTAGTTTCGAATTGATCGAATTGTTCATATCGATGTCCCGAGGTCTAGCAACCCCCCGAACCCGCATTATCTGCGCTTCGCGATTCACCCTAATGCTTCGGCTTCCCTCAATTAGCAAATTTCCGTTCGAAAATACTTCTAAAACCGTTGCGGTTACGGTTCCGGTCAATTTTCCCGAACGGGTAGTGGTTCCATTTCCCTTCCATCCGTTTTTCACTTCGTTCTTCCCAAGGAATTGGCTGACTGCTTTCTGAAAAAATGGAATAGCCGGCGAGGATTTAACCTCCAGTTGGGAGTCATCTTGGGTGTTTGTCGATGCGGCTTGCTGGGCGGTGGCCTCTTCGGCAATCAAAACGGTGATAATATCACCGGGGTGATAAACCCTGGAATTTTTTGAGGAATAAAGGTCTCTCCCGGTTAACCATAGAGGGGCCCCAAGTAAGGATTCTGAAAACCCGGCTAAAAAAATGACCGCAAAAATGAAATTACTTTTGAACATACTCCACTTTCCCTTCCGAAATTACTTTCCCGAAAAGAGGTTTATGGTTTTGCAGGTTAACCAATCGAATTGATTCTCCAAGAGCACCGGATTCAAGAGCTTTTGCGGGAACAGTCAAACTCAATCCGCCTGTTTTTACGAAAAACTCGACCGTCTCTCCGGTTTTAATTACCAATTCAGGTGCCCTGGCATTTTCCGGTTGGTCGTTTAAATGTGAAAGATTTTCGCGATAATTTTCTTGGGTAATTCCAGGATTTGATTCTGAAACGATATCGCCTTCTCGAATATAAGTCCCGGGGGATTTAAAGAGCGCTGAGATCTTCCCTAAGACATCATTATAACGCAGAAGAGGTTGTACAAATTTACTCCTGATCTTCACTTGTTCTTCAACAACGTCATTTTTTGAGATCTTCTGTTTTGGCTTGAGCAGCCGAACTACTTTCGCCGCGGAAACAACTTCCCAAGCTTCGGTTTGGAAAATCCGGTGAATTCGGCTCCCGTCCTTGCATAGAATTTCAACGGAGAAAAGCCCCATCCCAAGGACATTCGTGGAAATCGCTTGAACATCCCAGGAATCCAGGGGGGCCGGAAGAACCAGGTGTTTAGGAAGACGAGAAAAATCCATTTCTATACTCTCAACCCCATTTTCTTTTGCATGAGAAAGGCGAGTCGCGCGAATTTTTTCAATTAGCAAACTTCCCGGAAAAATTTCTCCGGTTCGGCGAATTATTACTCTTGAAGGAAGTTCAACCAACTCGGATAAACTTCCAAGAAGTTGTTCCAGTTCATTCTTTGCAATTTCAAGTTCTCCCAAAGGTTTAAGTATATTTCCGAGCGGAATTTTTGAGAACAAATCCTTCAAAGTTTGGGGCGCTTCCAAGTTCAATAGACAAGCCGCATTGATTTTTGAACTCGATATGTTTACGGACGACCTGACCGGAACTTTTTCGGATGAAATGGAAGCATTCGCGAAAGATGGTAACAAAAACAAACCTGCAACAAGCGCAAAAATTAACAATCGATCTGAAGTTCTCAAGGTAGGGCTATCTGCGCAGGTTGTTGGCAATTTGGAGCATTTGATCCGAGGTTTGAATGGTTTTGGAGTTAGCTTCATAAGCGCGCTGAGCTATGATCATATTCACCATTTCTTCGACGACCTTTACGTTTGACATTTCCAGGAACCCTTGGTTAATCTCGCCTAGCTCAAGCGTCCCTGGAATTCCAACTACCGCCGCGCCCGAACTTCCCGAGGGTATAAACAAATTCCGTCCGATTGCCTTTAAACCTGCCGGATTAATGAAATCCGCAATTTCAATTTGTCCTAGGATCTGAAGATCGACTTGATTGGGCATTTTTACGGCGACGATTCCGGATGGAGTAATATTGAGCCCGATCGCATCGGGAGGAACGGTCATGTTGGGCAAAATGGCGTATCCATCAGAGTTTACAATTTGTCCGGTTTCGGTAAGTTTCCACGCACCGTCGCGAGTATAGGCAATTTCCCCGCTCGGAAGTTGAATTTGGAAAAACCCTTTTCCCTCGATAACTACATCAAGCGGATGTTCGGTTTGTTGATATTCTCCCTGCGAGAAAATCTTTTGAGTTGCTATGGGCCGAACACCGTGTCCGACCTGGATTCCAACCGGGTAAGCGTTTCCGGTAGCGATTGGAGTTCCGGGTTCTTTCAGCGTTTGGTACAATAAATCTTGAAAATCAACCCGGTTCTTTTTAAAACCGGTCGTTGTCACGTTTGCTAAATTGTTCGAGATGACGTCAATATGCAGCTCTTGGCCTTTCATTCCGGTCGCTGCGGACCATAACGATCGCATCATAAACCGCCACCTCCTTTTTGAAAAATCGAGGGGGAGAAAATTCCCCCAAATAAAAAAAGTATAGTTGTTCGCTTAATCTTATCGACGTGATGTTCCCACGGAGTTAATGGCTCTATCTAAAAGTGAATCGTGGGTTTGAATAACTTTCCTAAAGGCTTTGCGATCCGATGGTGAACCTCGCAATAATTTTAAATCCGCGATTCCGTTCACCACAATCCTTCCCTCGGTATCGATCACCATGCGATCTTGTAACCCCACCTGCACTCGCTGAAATTTTTGCTTTTCTTTTCCATCTTCGCCGATCAAAACTTTTTGCTCGGTTTCCGGAGGTTCGGTTTCGGCCAGAACGTAGTCTCCATTCATGTTTTTTAAAAAACCGTCCTGGTCGAGGGAAAAAATTCCGTCCCTGGTAAATCTTGTACCCTGGGGGGTCTCAGCAAGGAAAAAGGCGGAAGGATTTTCTAATGCGCAATCTAGGGGGTTTTCGGTGTGTTCAAATTTTCCGATTGAAAAATCCGTGAAAGATTCATCCAAAATAACTCCTGTTCCGAGTTTGCCTATTTTAGGGTATCGAACAAATGGTCTCGGGGGATACAGTTGCCCGTCGTTTATCTTCCGAATTTCCATCGTGGGAAGTTCCTTAAAAATCCCTTGGACTCTTTTAAACCCGGGCGTGTCAACATTCGCAAGATTGTCGGCAACCATATCTTGGCGAATTACTTCGCATAGCATTGAAGCCGCGGCCGTATAAATTCCACGAATCATAAAGGGAACCTCAAATTATTTCTTTTGCCTGGAAATTATGAAAATTAGGAGTTACGAATTTACAAACTCTTTTCATTTGCCGTTTTGAGAATATCGAATACGCTCTATGTACAAGATAAATTAGGGGAACAAGGCCCAATTTGATCGAGAACCATTTCTCCAATTGGATTTTGGCCAAAAGCTAATGTTTGGGCTACATGGGAGTGAAGGCATTTTAAGCTGGTAATGAAATGGCTTCCGGAAATGTTGGTTTCTTCCATCACCTTTTGGATATCGGGCGGGACACCGTTCGGGAGGCGTTGCATGGCGAGCTTGGTGCGCCATTCAGCAACGGATTTCTGGCCTGAAAGATAGGATTTTAGCAAATCCTCATCATTTTCTAGGCATTCAAGCGCTTTTTTTGAAAAATGCTCCCCCTCGAGTTTTGAAACCTCCCTTTGGAGCCGGGGACACACAAGCCAGAGAAAAGCGGGGAAAGGTTTCCAACGACCTTCTTCCAAGTGAACCGGGTCCGTAAAGATTACCTGGGGGGTTCCGCCAGGGCAGCGGGTCATAATTCGACACGGAAAGCGTGATTTTCGGCCAAGGAAACGATCGATTAATTCCTTATCGTCGGTAGTTTGTGACTCATCGAATCTTGGCATTATTTTACCTTTCTTAAATTAGTTATCGACATTTTCTTTAAACAACCGAAGCCATTTTAATGGCCTCACTTACTACGTAAGCGGAAAATTGCTTGAAGGTCCTTGCCGTTTGCCTGGGCGGCGTTAATCTGTTCTAATCGAACCGCGGATGGAGGATCGCCCCCCGGGCGCAAATGATTTGCCAATTCGAATTGTACAATTGCTGAGGGGAAATCATTATTTTCGATAAAATCAACCCCCTTATGATATGGCTCCAGGAATTTTTGATTCTCGGGAGTGTTCCAAAATGGCTCATAGACGTCAATTCCATCTTCAATCCCTTTTACGATGATCTTTCCCCAATGGCGGAACTGAAAGTCCTTTTTCTCAACAATTGAATCGTGAGTTGTTTTATCAATTAGGATTC
>JACPTH010000080.1 GCA_016192885.1 bacterium
CAAAAATGTTTTTGCGGCCAATCTTATTCCGGATTTCAAAAAGGCAGCATCAAAAGGTTGCGAGCTAGAAAAGGCAATCGAAGAACTTCAAAAATAGCTAACGTTGGAAGCAAAAATGAAAAAAACCTTGCACCCGGAATTTTCCTGAAACAAGTTCTCCCTAATTTTTGGAGGTAATATGCAAAAGCGAACTAAAATCGTTGCGACGTTGGGCCCGGCATCAAAATCAATCGACGTAATTCGAAAGCTAATCGAAGCCGGGGTGAATGTCTTTAGATGCAATTTTTCTCATGGAACCCATGATTCGCACAAGGAATTTGTTTCGCTTGTTAGGGAAGCCGCTTTGAAATTGAAAACGCATATCGCGCTTCTTGGAGATTTATGCGGCCCGAAGATTCGCGTCGGCGCTTTCAAGAACGGCCAAGTTAACTTGGCAGTGGGGCAAACTTTTACCCTTTCCGAAAATCAATCAATTGTCGGAGACGAAACATGCGTATCCACTTCATACCCTTACCTTGTACAAGATGTGAAAATCGGGGATACCGTTTTGTTGGATGATGGAAATATTTCTCTCAAGGCAATTAAGAGGGGTACTGATTTCATTTCTTTTCAAGTTATCGACGGAGGAGTATTAAAGAATAAAAAGGGATTAAATCTGCCGGGAATTTCCTTGTCGGTGAAGGCGATTACGGACAAAGATCTTTCGGATCTTTCCTTTATTTTAAAAGAAAAATTCGATTATGTTGCGCTTTCTTTCGTTCGAAAGGCGGCGGAAATTCAAGAACTTAGAACAAAAATTGGCGAAGCTCCCATTCGGATAATCGCGAAAATTGAAAAACCGGAGGCGATCGACGATTTAGAAGCGATTTTGGGAGCAACCGACGCGGTGATGATAGCCCGCGGAGATTTGGGTGTTGAAGTTCCCATTGAGCGAGTTCCCTCCCTTCAAAAACACATCCTAACCCGTTGTTCGCGGCGGGGAATTCCGGCGATTACAGCCACTCAAATGCTTGAATCCATGATTTCAAATCAATGGCCAACCCGCGCTGAAACAACTGACGTGTTTAACGCGATTATTGATGGAACCGACGCAATCATGCTCTCCGGAGAAACGGCGGTGGGAGAATACCCGATTGAAGCCGTTAAGGTCATGGGGGCGATTTCATGCGAGGCCGAAAAGCTTATCGCTTCAAAGACTTGTGATATATGCATCATGCCTGAGGTTCGCCATGAAATTGAAGATACCATCGCCCACGCAGCCGTTGAAGCGGCCGTCAACGTAAAAGCGAAAGCAATTGTGGCGTATACCCACTCCGGAAATACCGCGAGGAATATCTCCAAATATCATCCCCCGACCCCTATTTTCGCGCTGACCCCGCTGGAACCGACCTGTAGGCGTTTGGCGCTTAATTGGGGGGTAAATCCGATCTTGGTTTCCGATTTAAACAATACCGATGCTATGATAAGCCTCGCTGAAAGTACATTAAAAGAAAACGGGATTGTTTCCTCGGGAGATATTGTGCTTATTGTTGCCGGCGTCCCGTTGGGAGTGAAAGGAAACACCAATTTTATCAAACTTCACAAGATTTAGTTCTCGGTAAACCGTATCTAAAAAAAAGAATGGAAAAAGTCTGAAAGAGAACCCAACTTGCGGAAAGAGCCAAAAGGCTTCCCATTTTCCCGCTTGGAAGAAAAACGAAAAGCTGATAAAAAAATCCCGGCAGAACTAAGTTGAAACCCTCCGCCAGAATTAGCGCCAAGAACAACGGCTTTGCGCAATACCATGCCACGCCGGTTCCGCTTTTGAAACCCAAAATAGCGAGAAGCGCCGTAGTTTGGAAAATAGAAGCAATTGAGGCGCCCCACCCAATCCCGATCGGACCAAAGCGGGGAACCAAAAATGCGTCCGCGGAAAGTTGCAACAGAATGGTTACTAATCCGGCAAAAAACGGGATTTTAAATTGTCCGGCGGCGAAAAACAAGCGGTTCAGCAGCAGAGTTCCGGACACGGGGATAAGGGACCAAGAATAAGCTGAAAGAAGGTCGGTTGTCAGACGGCTTTCAAGCTCCCCGAACTGGCCTCTCTGATAAATAATTTGAGAAATCTCTAATGAGCAGGAATTCATGAGAACTTGTATTGGAAACATGCAAATGACCAAAAGCCACAAGAATTTTTCCAAAAGCTCTATTCTTACGTTTCTTTTTTCAAGAACCGCGAGACTGAGGTTTGGGAATGCGGCATTTGCAAGACTTATCGAGATAACACCCAAAGGCAAATATAGAATTTTATCCGTATAATTCAGAATCGCCACCGAACCTTCCTGTTGTAAAGACATCAGGTAGCGCTCAAATAGTGGAACTATCGGGGTTAGGAATATCCACATGGCAACGGGGGCGGTCTGTTTTAAAAAAACCATGAAAATTTCCGATTTAAAGGTTTCTCTTGAAAAAGCATTTTTTGCGGATATTCCGCTTGAAAATAGAAGGCAAAAAAGCCAAATTAATTGAACCGCCGCCCCAAAGATAACCGCAAATCCAAGGTTTTCAATTGGAGAATCGTAAAGAAGAAGAATCCCGCCGATGATAAAAATATTCACAAAAAGCGGCCCAACCGCTGGTTTGGCAAA
>JACPTH010000081.1 GCA_016192885.1 bacterium
TCGCCAAAGGTGATGTACATGTAGTGGAGGTTCCCTATCGCGAAGGGGAAACGGAAGAAGAAGCGAAAGAGAATGAAAAGTCGGTAGTTTCAGATTTGAAGTGCGAGAATTTAGAGATTTTTTCAAATGAAGACAAAGCGATTGCCAGGAACGACGTAGTTATTGTAACAAAGACACTAAGAGCTACTGGGGAAAAAGCCATATACCTCGACAAGGAAAATCGATTGATCATTGTCGGTCACGCCCACGCTTATCAAACTTCAAGAGAATCCCCAAGCGAAGCTGAACAGGTTTCGGAATTGTATGCGAACAAAATTATTTACTATCCCAACGAAGATCGAACAATTGCGGTAGGTGAAGTTCATGCCACGGTTTACCCTAAAGGGCAAAAGGGGGCTGGGGAAAAAGAGCCGACCGAAATGAGAAAAAAGAAAAAGCGTAAATCTGAGGATGTTGATGAGATAGGGTCCGCTACTCCCCTAGTTCAAACTCAGGTGGCGTCAAAATCGGTTGAAATAGCGGACGAAACCTTGCCTGAGGGAAACTTTACGCCGGTTGGGGAAGATCCGGAATCCGACCAACCTCCAGATGAGTAACTCATGCTTACAAACTTAACAAGGTCGAAGCGCGGCTTCCGAATTAGTTTGGAAGAATCTCAACAAATTTAACCTATGGAAATTGTAAAAACAAATGGATGATCAATGCGTTCAACTTGAACTTCCTTTTGAACCTCGTGAACTTCTTTCCGGCCGCGATGAAATCGTTGTCGAAAGCGTTTCAAAAACCTATAGCGGTCGTGCGGTTGTCGATCGCGTTTCTCTGAATATCTTCAAGGGGGAAGTTGTGGGGTTACTTGGCCCTAACGGGGCGGGGAAGACTACCACTTTTTACATGGTGGTAGGGCTTGTTAAGCCTGACTTGGGCATGGTCCGCTATAACGGTTCCAATATTTCAAATCGCTCGATGTACCAGCGCGCCAGGATGGGGATAAGTTACCTACCTCAGGAACCCTCGATTTTTAAAAAATTGTCGGTTCGTGACAATATTTGGTTGATTCTTGAGAACATTGATCTTTCGATGGTTGAGCGTCGCAATCGCCTTGAACGACTTATGCATGAGTTAGGTATTGCTCATATTTCAGGAAACATGGGTTATAGTTTGTCGGGAGGAGAGCGGCGAAGAGTTGAGATTGCCAGAGCCTTGGCTGCGGAACCAAGCTTTATCCTTTTGGACGAGCCTTTTGCGGGGGTTGATCCGATCGCAGTACAAGATATTCAAACAATTATCCTACAGCTTCAGAAAAAAGGGCTTGGTCTCTTGATTACAGATCATAATGTTCGCGAGACATTGGCAATTGTTGACCGGGCATACATTATGAACCTTGGAAAGATTTTGGTCTCCGGAACCGCCGGTTATGTGGCAAACAACGAGACCGCCAGAAAATTTTATCTAGGCGAGCGCTTCCAATTGGAGAAAATTCAAAAGAGTGAACCTCTTTTTCGTGCTTAGAGAAAAAAGTGATAAGTAACAGGTTTATTTTGTTTTCCCTCTCCCTATGATCCAGGTTTTGGTTTTACTCATTGTGAGCGCAATCATTGCTTTCCTCGGAGACACTTTAGGGACCAAAATCGGGAAACAACGCCTCAGCATTTTTGGCCTAAGACCCAGAGTGACCGCGGTATTGATTACCATTTCTACCGGAATGGTAATTACCCTCGTCACGCTTTTGACCGCGTCCATGCTTTCGGATAACGTTAGAATCGCGCTGTTTTCGGTGCAAGAATTGAATAAGGAACGGGAGGCTTTGATTCAAAAACGAGAATCCCTCAGCCAAAATGTTAAAGAACTAAAATCCGAGCATGAAAAGCTTTTAAAGGAAACAAAAGAACTTGAAAATCGCATTCAGGTTAAGGGACAGGCATTAGTCGTCTTCCAAAAGAATGAGCCAATTCTCGCGGTTCTCGTTAAAGGTGGGGATAACACTCTTGCTTCAATCACCGCATATCTCACGGATTTTTTCCAGTCTTTGTCAAGAAAATCACGTGAATATGGATTAATCGTTAAAAGCGAAGAAGAATTCTTGACGGACAACATGGGGGAAATTTCAAGGATGGCTTCTTACATAGCGAGCATTAGCGAGGAAATGGTGGTTGGCGCAATCGCGACGGAAAACCTTCACGTCGGGGAATCTCTTGGACAAGTTCGATTTTTAGTAAGGCCAAATCGAAGGATTTTCCGGGCGGATCAGGAGATTGCCTCGATCGAAGTTGACGGACAGACGGACAGGGGCCGGATCGCCAAAATGTTGAAAGAATTCATGGAGGAAATCAACTTGGAAGTTGTAAAACACGGGATGATCGGTAACCCGCTTACAGGTCGTTTTGGAGATTTATCTTCGGATTCGATGCTGTCCTTTTATGATTTGGTAAACCAGATAAAGAATTTAAACCGAAAAGTAAATTTGGTCGCCATCGTTAAAGAAAACACTTTTGCAATAGGGCCATTAAACGTTTCCTTTCGAATCGAAGAAGACGAGGGGGAATAAAGGTTTTCTTCCTTCCAGGCCAGGGAAGGCGTGAAATAACTAAAATTTTCACAAAACAATTGTACTTTAGCCGAAGTTGTGTTATCATGAATTTTATTCTTTTCTATTTCGATATTCAGGACAATTCCTTATGAAGGATTCGCAAACTCCTTCTCTTTTTCCCGATGAGAAAATTGAACAAACTCAAACTCAAACTCAAACTCAAACTCAAAATGAAAAAGCCTCTTCCTCTAATTATTCATCTCCGGCTTCACCTAAACTCAAGCCTATTAACCGGCGACAAATGATTTTTCGGTACGTGGAAATTGAGAAACTGATACCGGAAGAGCATGAAGCCAGAGCTATTTGGGAGTTTGTTGGTCGTCTTGATTTAAGTCGCTATTATGAGGACATCCGCTCAAAAGATGGGAGCGCAGGTCGACCTGACTTTGATCCA
>JACPTH010000082.1 GCA_016192885.1 bacterium
CGTTATTTTTATTTTTCGTGAAGGGGTTCCGGCAATTTTGCACGTCGGTGTTTCTAAATTTCTGAACGGCCACCAATGGGCCCCCGCCAAAGGGGTTTTTGGAATATTTCCCATGGTTATCGGGACTCTTGAAGTTACTTTCGGAGCCCTTGCCTGGGGAGTCCCACTTGCCTTGTTCGTTGCCGTTTATTTATCGGAGTTTGCATCCCCGTTTGCGCGAAATACCATGAAACCGACAATTGAGCTTCTTGCAGCCATTCCATCGGTGGTATATGGTTTCATTGGGGTGGTTATTATTGTCCCGTTTATTCGACAATACTCCGGACAATCAGGTTTTTCCGTTGCCGCGGCTTCAGTTATCCTCGGAATCATGATTTTACCCACCGTAGTTAGTATTACCATCGATTCTCTTCGTGCGGTTCCGGCATCCTATCGCGAAGGGGCGCTTGCGCTAGGATCCACGCCGTGGCAAGCTGTTGTTAGAGTTATTTTGCCCGCCGCAAAATCCGGAATCGTAACTGCTATTGTTTTAGGAATGGGAAGGGCGATGGGAGAAACCATGGCGGTAATCATGGTTGCAGGCAATGCCGTGGTAGTTCCGGGGTCCCCTTTCGACCCTTGCCGAACACTAACCAGCAATATAGCTCTTGAAATGTCTTATGCAGCCGGAATGCATCAAAAAGCGTTATTTGCGACCGGAGTTGTTTTATTCGTCATGATTTTTTTTCTTAACCTTGTTGCCACCCTTCTAATCAGGCGAAAAGTTTAGTTTAAGATGACTTCTGAATCCAGAAAGCGAAATCTTTTTTACAATCGGTTAGGCATTGGGGTGAGTCGTTACCTGACGGTGTTTACCGCGGTTTTGTTTTGCTCCATTCTTCTATTTTTGTTCTACCATGGGGCGGCCAATTTATCCCTTAAGTTCTTTTTTTCCCACCCCGAAAATCTTGGTCGTTCCGGAGGGATTTTCCCAATAATCATTTCGACTGCGCTCCTTTGCGCGGTAGCTTTATTTATCGCGGTTCCTCTTGGGATCGGAACGGCTGTTTTTCTTACCGAATATACGCGCGAAGGCTGGTTAACGATGATAATTCGGTTTGGTTCGGAGTGTCTTGCCGGAATTCCGTCGATTATTTTCGGGCTGTTTGGGTTCGCCCTTTTCGTCGTTACGCTAAAAATGGGATGGTGCATTCTTTCAGGCGGATTGACGCTTGCGTTTATGGTTCTTCCAACCATTATTCGAACGTCTGAGGAAGCCATAAAGTCCGTTCCCAGGCAGCTACGGGAACTTGGTTTTTCGCTCGGAGCGACTAAATCACAAGTTATTTCGAAAATTGTTTTGCCGCAAGCAAGAAACGGCATTCTGACTGGTATCATTCTTTCACTAGGGCGAGCGATAGGTGAAACCGCATGCGTTATTTTCACCACCGGAGTATCCATTGAAATGCCCCGTTCTCTCTTTCAATCGGCACGCTCCATGTCGGTTCACTTTTATATTTTGGCGAGGGAAGGAATATCCATGGAAATGGCCTATACAACGGCTTTGGTTCTAGTCTCGTTAATTCTTTTGGTGAATCTTTTTGCGACTTTTTTGGTTTCACGTAAGCGTTGAAATGAAATTGCCGAGCGAAATCGAACAAAGATCTTCAGAAAATTCGGTTGAGCTTTGTTCGCCTTCGCCTGTTAAACCTCTTCTCAGGGTCGAATCGCCTTTTAAACAGGCTCCAGGAAGTTTCCGCGGAGGGAACCTTAACCGGAAAAATTTACCTTGATGGAAAGGATATTTATTCTCCGGACACTGATCCCAACCATCTTCGAAGAGAAGTCGGCTTTACATTTGATAAGCCTTATGTGCTAGATTTATCGATTTTCGAAAATGTCGTTTTCGGTCCTCGACTAGCGGGCTTAACCTCCCGATCCGAACTTGAGTCGTTGGTCGAAGAGACTTTAAGCGCCGCTTTCCTTTGGGACGAAGTTAAAGACCGCTTGCAAATGAACGCCAACAGCCTTTCAGGCGGGCAAAAACAGCGCCTGTCGATCGCGCGTTCTCTTGCGTTAAAACCCAAACTTCTTTTGCTCGATGAGCCTTGTTCGGCGTTGGACCCCGTTTCAACCGCTCGAATAGAAGAAGCCTTGCTATTGATAAAGCACCGAACCGCATGCGTTTTGGTCACCAACAATACCAAGCAAGCGTCGCGCGTTGCCGACATCACGGCGTTTTTTCTAATGTCCCGGCTGATTGAAATCGGCCCTACCAGAAAACTCTTCACAACTCCATCCGACAAGCGCACAGACGATTACATTTCGGGAAAATTCGGATGAGCGCATTTTTGATTGAAGCACGGAATCTCAATTTCTATTACGGAACCTTTGAAGCTTTGCGTTCAATAAATATTTCCGTTTCCCAAAATAGCGTAACCGCTTTAATCGGCCCCTCCGGATGCGGTAAATCAACTTTGCTGCGCATAATGAACCGAATGTGCGATTTAATTCCGGGTTCCCGCGTGGTCGGAAGCCTGAGAGTGTTTGGCCGGGAAATTTATGACCCGAACTACGACGTTACGGAATTGCGAAGAAACGTTGGAATGGTTTTTCAGCATCCGAATCCTTTTCCCTCTACGGTTTTTGAAAACATCGCGTTTGGAATCCGGATCGCCGGCGAGAACGGGAAAGAGAATATCTTAAGATCGGTCGAAGAAAGTCTTTCCGCCGTAGATCTATGGAGCGATCTAAAAGACCGGCTAAACTTTCCCGGGCAAAATCTTTCAATGGATTTTCAACAACGACTATGTATCGCCCGCGCAATTGCAATTAAACCCCAGATTCTCCTTATGGATGAACCCTGTTCTTCGTTAGATCCCATCGCAACTCAAAAAATCGAAGAACTAATTTTTGAATTGAAGAAAAAATATACAATAGTCATCGTAACCCACTCAATGCATCAAGCCGCCAGGGTTTCAGATTTTACCGGATATCTTCTTAAAGGGGATCTTATTGAATTCGATCGTACCGAGAGCTTATTTAAGAGACCTAAAGATACGCGAACCGAAGAATACATCTCGGGAAAGTATGGATAACGATACGCAATGATAGGGGAAAGGGAAAGAGGAAAGGGATTTGTGATGGAGCGCTTCGCGCAAATCATGGGAATGGATCAAAATTTATTTTGAGGTGAGGGGATATGACGATAAAAAGACATCAGGACGCCGAAATGGCGGAGCTTCAAGGCATTACTGAGGAAATGGCGAATTTTTGCTTTACCATGTTGGAACTTTCATTTCAAAATATCGGAAAATACGATCAAGACGTGTACGATCGCATTTTTGACATAGAAATCGAAGTAAATCGGCATCAAATGAAAATTGACGACTTAGCTTGGAAAATTATCGCATTATATCAACCGACCGCCGGAGATCTCAGAAACCTGATTGGAACCATTAAGGGCGCGGTCGATATGGAAAGGATTGCCGATGAAATATGTACTTTTTGTCGACGGTCGATGACGTTGAGAAACTATCAATGGAAAGAACTTCCAACTACCTTGTTTGATTTGCAAAACCGCGTTAAGGAACTTCTTAAAAACGGCTTTACGGCAATTTTTTCAAAAGACGTCGTGTTAGCCGATTCAATTCTGCTTGCCGATGACTCGGTTGATGCGCTTTTCCAAACGCTGTTTGAATGGATTCGCGATGAAATGAAGAAATCCCCCGATCGAATAGATACGTTGTTGGACTTCCTCTCGATGGGGCGTTCCCTCGAGCGAATCGGGGACCACGCTACGAATCTGGCTGAAATAGCGATTTTCGTGGAAAAGGGAACCGACGTAAGGCACCATGGTTTGACTTTTTGATTGAGAAAAATTTTTGATTTTCCGTTCCTAGCGATTCATCCAAAACTATGCTAAAATCATTATGGATCTCCCTTCCGAGAAATTGAAGGGCCGTGAGGAGGAATTAAAGAGTTCATGGGAACGAAAACTAAAATTTTTCTTTTTGGATTTTTTTGTTTCACGATTCAGCTTATCACTCCTTATTTACTTGTTTCCCTTCCAACGGGCGAGGAAGCT
>JACPTH010000083.1 GCA_016192885.1 bacterium
TTCAATATTGTTATCCCTCGAATCCGAGACTTCCGCGGAATGTCCACTAAGTCATTTGATGGTCGTGGGAACTACAGTCTGGGTTTAAAGGAACAATTGGTTTTCCCTGAGATCAAGTATGATTCGGTTGAAAAGGTTCAAGGAATGAACATTAGTATCGTGACAACCGCTAGAACCGACGGCGAGGCCAGGGAACTCTTGAGTCTCTTGGGAATGCCGTTTAAAAGAGCCCCAAAGAATTAAAAGGAGTATTTATGGCAAAAACCTCGTTGATTCAAAAATGGATGAGAAAACCCAAATTTCAAACCAGAAAGTACAACCGTTGTCGAATTTGCGGGCGCCCGCGGGGTTACATGAGTGATTTTCAAATGTGTCGAATTTGCTTCCGCGGGTTGGCCTCTTACGGGCAAATCCCAGGAATTACCAAATCCAGCTGGTAAGGAGCAATGATATGTCAATGACCGATCCATCGGGAGACATGTTGGCAAGGATTCGAAATGCCAACATCGTAAAGCATGAAAGCGTTGAAATGCCCTCATCAAAAGTTAAAATCGAGATCGCCAAAATCCTGAAGCGAGAAGGATACATACGCGATTTCCGCTATTATAAATTTCAAAACAAGTTTAACTTAAAGATTTTCTTGAAATTTGGTGAGAAACAATCTCGCATTATCGATGGAATCAAGCGAATTTCAACCCCGGGCCGAAGGGTTTATTCCCCCGGAAAAAGCCTTGGAAAGGTATTAGGAGGGTTGGGGATTTCAATCATTTCTACTTCCAAGGGAAAACAACTTTCAGGAGATCGAAATATGTCGCGCATAGGAAAAAAAGCAATTGCTATTCCGCCAGGAGTAGAAGTAAACCTTAACGGGAATCAGGTTGTTTTAAAGGGGCCAAAGGGAACCTTGAGGCGTGAGTTACCCTTAGAAGTAAAAATCTCGCGAAGCGAAAACAATCTTCAATGTTCCATTTCCGATCAATCCAAAAGAGTTCGAAGCCTCTTTGGAATGACAAGAAGTTTGGTTGCAAATATGATGACCGGGGTCTCATCAGGTTTCAGTAAAGATCTTGAAATCGTCGGGGTCGGCTATAAAGTTAAACTCGAGGATTCGAAATTGGTTTTTAACATAGGCTTCTCTCACCCGGTAAGCTTCGCTCCACCCACCGGTATTAAATTGTCTGTTGAAGGACAGAATAAAATTACCGTTTTTGGTCTTGACAAAGAAATTGTTGGGCAAGCTTCGTCTGATATTCGCTCTATTAAACCTCCTGAACACTATAAGGGAACTGGAATAAGGTATTCCGGGGAACAAGTTCGAATCAAGGAAGGAAAGAAACTTGCCGGATAATTCCCAAGTTTTTGAGTTTGAAAATTGTTATTTTTGTTTTCTTTAAAATCGGATTTTTAACGCAACAAAAGCTGATCGGAGGGAAATTATGAGCGTAAAGAATGAAAAATTTGAGTCGCGTTCTAAACGCCACCAAAGAAAAAGATTTTATCTCGAGGGTGACTCTCAGAGGCCAAGATTGGTTGTTTTTCGAAGCTTGAAACATATTTATGCCCAAATTGTTGACGACTCCAAGGGAATTACATTAGTATCCGCAGGGTCGGTTGAAAAAACCTTTAAGGAGAAAAAGGTTCTTGGAGGGAATAAAACCGGTGCCCGAACAATTGGGGTAGCCATTGCTGAAAGAGCCAAAGAAAAAGGGATTACCCAAGTAGTTTTTGACAAAGGCGGTAACAAATATCATGGGCGCGTAAAGGAACTCGCCGATGGTGCCAGGAGCGCCGGTTTAAATTTCTAGAGGAGTAAAATATGATAGACCAACAACAAAAGCGGGGAGATTCTCGGCGAGAAGGGCGTGGTGGTCTTAAGGGTGGACGCCATTTTGGTTTCTCGGTTTTAGTCTGTGTGGGTGACCAAAAGGGGCGGGTTGGAATTGCAATCGGGAAGGCAAATGCAGTTCCTGATGCTGTTAAAAAGGGCTTGGATAAAGCAAAAAAGTGTTTGTTTCGAGTGCCCATTTATAAATCCACTATCCCCCACCCAATTTCCGCTAAATATGGCGCGAGCATGGTGATTATTAAACCGGCTGCCCCGGGAACAGGCGTAATTGCGGGTGGCGCAGTTAGAGCTATTTTTGAAGCCTTGGGAGTAAAAGATATTTTATCAAAAAAGATTGGTTCAAGTAATCCAATCAATGTTACAAAAGCTACTTTGATTGCTCTAAAAAAGATGCGGAGCGTTTCCGACATCGCCAAAATTCGGAATATCAGTGCCGAACAAGTCCTTAACGGGTAGATGAAAGGGCAAGCAAAATGACGCAAGAATTAGTAACTATCAAACTCAAAAAAAGTCCTATTGGCGCTACTGTTCGACAAAAGAGAACTTTAAGCTTTAGGATTAAAGCATCTAAATCAGGAAGTGACTCTTCCAAAGAATCCTGCAATTGACGGGATGATCGATAAAATGCAACGCTGGATCGAAGTAAAATGTTTGGCCTAAGAATCGCGTCTTTTTCACTCGCGAAATTGCACAACTTAAGGAGCTCTTTTTTATGATGACGACCCGAGGCGGGAAAGGGCAAACGGCAAGGTCAGGCAAACCGCATCCATACGCAGGATTCGAAGGCGGCCAAATGCCCCTTGTTAGAAGGGTTCCGAAGCGCGGCTTTACGCCTCCGCATCGAATCCCTTGTGCGATAGTTAATCTAGCGTCCTTAGATCAATTCGAAGATGGAACCGTAATAACGCCTGAGTTGCTTGAAGGGAACGGGTTGGTGAAAAGTTTAAAATTCCCGATAAAAATTTTAGGGCAGGGAGATGTCAAAAAAACTTTTACAATTTACGTTCATCGCATTTCCGAATCCGCAAAAGCTAAGATTGAGAAAGCAGGCGGCAAGGTGGAGGTGATTTAGGTGTTCCAAAGTCTCTTCAATGCCATCAAGATTCCAGAGCTTAGAAGCAGGATCTTTTTTACAATTGGAATGATTATGGTTTTTCGTATCGGAACCCACATTCCTACTCCAGGTGTTGATGCCAAGCTTTTGACCCAAAACCTTCCCACATCAGAATTGTTTAGTTTCCTTAACATGTTTTCCGGGGGCGCTTTGCGAAGATTTTCTGTTTTCGCTCTTGGCATCGCTCCATACATTAATGCATCGATTATCATGCAGTTGTTAGTTTATGTAATTCCCTATCTCGAGCACCTTGCAAAGGAAGAGGGAGAAGAGGGCCGAAAAAAAATCACTCAATATACCAGATATGGAACGGTTTTGATTGGAGCATTGCAGGCATTTGGAATCAGTTTTATGTTGGAAAGATATCAAGTTGTGACCGATCCGGGAATTGCCTTTAAAATCATGGCGGTTTTAACTCTTACTTCAGGAACGGCTTTTATCATGTGGTTAGGGGAGCAAATGACAAGCCATGGAATTGGAAACGGAATTTCCATTTTGATTACGGCAGGAATTCTGGCAGCCCTTCCTGAAGGCATCGCTCATCAGGTTGCAATGTTTACAGGTAATGCCCACGATGTTATTAAATTCTTTTTGCTTTTGATTATTGTTGTAGCGGTAATTATGGCGGTTGTGACCGTCCAGGACGGGGTCCGGAAAATCCCAGTTCAATACGCCAAAAGAGTTGTTGGGCGAAGGGTGTACGGGGGGCAGAGCACGCATATCCCGCTTAGGGTGAACCAAGCCGGAGTTATTCCAGTTATTTTTGCCAGCTCTATCCTTTTGTTTCCTTCAATGGTTGCCAATTGGCTTCAAAATTGGGAGCGAATTCAAGACTGGATGAGCAATCCCATTGTACATTGGATTTTTACCATTTTCGACTATAATAGTTACTCATACCTTGTTCTTTACGCACTTTTAATAATTTTCTTCACATATTTCTATACGGCTATTACTTTCAACGTTCAGGATCTTTCCGACAACATGAAAAAATACGGCGGGTTTATTCCAGGAATTAGGGCTGGAAGGCCGACTGTTGATTACCTAGAGAGAACTTTATCAAGAGTTACTCTCGCGGGTGGCTTGTTTCTTGCCGTTATAGCCATCATTCCTAATCTTCTTATCATGTTCATGAATGTTCAATTTTACTTTGGAGGGACCGCCTTATTGATCGTAGTGGGAGTTGCCATGGATACTATGCGTCAACTTGAATCCCATTTGGTAACCAGGCACTATGAAGGCTTTATGAAGAAAAGAGGTTTACGGTGAAAAACAAGGGAATAAACCTGGTGTTTTTAGGGCCGCCAGGGGCGGGCAAAGGAACTCAAGCAAAAATGGTTTCCGAGAAGTTCAAGATCCCTCAAGTATCTACGGGGGACATGCTTAGAAGTGCCATCGCCTCTCAAACTCCTTTGGGAATCAAGGCGCAATCTTTTGTTTCTTCTGGAGGGCTGGTTCCGGATGATTTGGTTCTTTCGATTTTGCTCAATCGAATTTCCCAAGAAGATTGCCAGTCAGGTTTTATTTTAGATGGTTTTCCCCGAACCTTAGGGCAAGCCATCTCGCTTAACAAATCCCTTTCAGAGGTGAAAAACCCTTTGGTGGGGGTTATTTCGATCACTGTTCCGGAGAATGACCTTATCGAGCGTCTTACCGGGCGAAGAATTTGTAAATCCTGCGGTACTAGCGAACAGACTTCACCTCTTATTGAGTTTTATTACAAGGAGAAAAATCTTTATCCGGTGAAAGGAATCGGTGAGATTGAGGTGATTTTTAAAGATATTTGTGATATACTAGCGAGTCTTTGTAGAAATTGATACCAATTAAGTCAAAGCGTGAATTGGAAATAATGCGTGAAAATGGAGCATTGTTAAATTCTATTCTTGAGGGCGTTAAGCGACTTGCAAAACCCGGGGTTGTTACTCAGAAGTTAGATCAATATGCCGAGGAAAGAATATTTGAATGTGGAGCAGTTCCGGCTTTCAAGGGATACCGTGGTTATTCCGCGGTATTATGTACAAGCATAAATGACGAAGTGGTTCACGGAATTCCATCTTCAAGAAGAAAAATTAGGTCGGGCGATATTTTAAGTTTAGATTTGGGGCTGAAACGAAATGGGTACTTCTCTGATATGGCTGTTACGATACCGATAGGGGAAGTCTCAGATGACGTTGTCGAGTTTTTAAAAATTACGGAGTATTCTTTAATGGAGGGAATTAAACAAGCAAGGGTGGGAAACCGTTTGGGAGATATTTCCCATGCCGTCCAAGAGTTTGTTGAACGGCAAGGGTTTTCGGTTGTTCGTGATTTTGTCGGTCATGGAATTGGCGTTGAACTTCATGAGGAACCTCCTCTTCCTAATTTTGGCCCCCCACATCAAGGCCCAAGATTAGAGGCAGGGATGGTGTTGGCGATTGAACCAATGGTCAATGTTGGGAGCCACCAGGTAAAGGTTCTCTCTGACCAATGGACTGTGGTAACGGTTGACGGAACTTTATCAGCTCACTTCGAACATTCTGTCGCGGTAACTGAAGATGGTCCGAAAATCCTGACGGAACCCTTGAATAAAGGGTAGAGAAGGAGCGCGTAAGGAATAATGGCCAAAGAC
>JACPTH010000084.1 GCA_016192885.1 bacterium
AGGTTAACGCACTCCCTAGATTCCAGGAAACACTTTACCGAGCAAAAGAATATTAGTTCGGTGCTTTCCAAATCCGAGTTCGTCATTAAGGATATCACTACATCCAAATTAGAAGTCTACGATTCTTTTTCATCAGTTTTTTCCCTGTTCGTGACTTTAAGCAATAACGCTAACCTTATTGAATTTGGTTTTATTACCAATTGGCCGGAACTCGCTCCGGAAAAAAAGCGCGAGCTCTATTCTAAATATTCTTGCCACGAACTAAACTTTTTCTTGTACAAGAAAGATCCCGATTTTTTCAAATCCGTTATTTTGCCGTACATTGCAAATAAAAAAGATAAGACATTTCTTGATCGATGGCTTTTAGGGGATGAACTTACGGAATATCTGAAACCTTGGGCATATCGAAGGTTGAATATTGTCGAACAGATATTGTTATCGCGGAGAATTAAAAGCGTAGGACCCTCGACTCTAAGACATGTGACAGATATTTTTGACCTTATTCCTCCTGACGTTGAGCGCTTCAACTACCTTTTCAAAACGGCTTTGAAAAGCAGCGCTCTTGAAGCCGGGGACAAATTGGGATTTGCTGAGGCTGGGAAAAAGCAGTTGCTTTTAAGGGCGCCTACTTTAGCCCCTCCTCTTCCGCCTGGCCCGTCAGCTCCTGGGGTGATGTTAGGAATAAAGCAGAAGTCTTCTTTGAAGAAAAATGCGCGATTTCCCGCCCCTGAGTCGAAGATGGCAAAAGAGGAAGAGATACTGAGCGAAGCTAGCATGGAGAGCGCACCTGCGGTAGCGGATGATGCCCCGGGAAAATATGACCGAGATGAAGCTCAAGGCAAGGATCGGGAACGCCGCCGCCAAGTTCGTCAATTCTACCAAGCCTTGGATAAAACCGAAGAATGGGTTGAGAACAATTATTATCATCTTCCCATTGAGCAGCAACTCGCCAATCTAGTAACCGTGAACGGATTTTGGAAAGATTATGCCGCGCATCCTGAAGGCAAGCCATTTCTTTCAACCCGTTTCGCGGAAGCTTCCCGCAACTTTCCGGAAATGATGTTCGCCCTATCCGTCTTAGACCTTCCTTTTACTCCGTCTTCTCATGATGTTTCCTATAAAGACGGGCGGATGAAACTACTCCCGGGCAATGACGCGGTAATTTTTCACAAGGAAATTATGGAAGCTGAATTGGGGGCCAAAACCCAGGAGATCCTGTCCAGTCAAAACTTTTTCGCCCATAACGATCGCTATCGCTACGAAAACAACGAACGATTTGACAAGTTTGTTACCGAAGAATTTCAAACAATGCGGGTTTATGGATGCCAAGCCGTTTTGACTAATCCGACTTCCACTCGAAGAAAAGCGGACGTTCTCCTGCAAATTCCAACCGGGGCAATCCCTGTTCTGAATGGGTTTTACACAAAAAGCATGCACGTCCAACTCGAACCATATTCTACGCAAACTATCGATTACTATTTCTACTTTCCTTCCCCAGGGAAATTAGGTCATTTCCCAATCCATATCGCCCAAAATGAAAAACTGATCGGTTTTACCGAGCCGTTTGACTTCGTGGTTGTTGACCAACTGACCAAAATCGACAAAACGTCATGGCAATACGTCTCCCAAAACGGAACCGATGAAGAAGTCATTAAATTCCTGCAGGGAAACAACATAGATCGCCTGGATCTTTCGCTAATGGCTTTTAGAATGCGAAACGGCTCATTCTTCAAGGAAATCATAGACCTTCTTCAATCAAGACATGTTTATAACGATATATTGTGGTCTTTTGGGATTTTCCATAATGAAGTTTCGGCTGCCAGGGAATTCCTGCAACATTCATCATTCGCGAACCAATGTGGGTTGTATATTGATACGGATTTACTGACTCTTAATCCGATACTTAGACATAGTTATCAACACAAGGAATATTGGCCTTTGGTCAATGCCCGGGTGAACCAACTTGGAAAAGTTCGAAAAATCGTCAACCGACAACTTTTTTCGCAATACACTCAGTTTCTTACCTATCTCCAATACCGTTCGAAGCTTGATGACGCGGATTTTATGGGGGTCACCTATTATTTGCTGCTTCAAGACAGAATTGAAGAAGCAATAAAATTTTTCAATCAAGTTTCCGAGCCAAAAATTGTTTCAAGCATTCAATTCCAATACATGAAGGCATTTTTGGCCTTTTTCGGCGAAAAGCCTGAGGAAGCGGTGGAAATTGCGAAGAAATTTAAGAATTATGGGGTGGATCGCTGGAAGAATCGATTCCTGGAAGTAATTGCCCAAGCCGATGAAATTACCGGAAAGGAAACTAAGGTCATTGATAAGGAAGACAGAAATCAGCTCCAAACCAGATTGGCCGCAACCGAGGCAAGTTTGGATTTCAAAGTGGAGAACCAAAAATTGAGTATCCAGTATCAGAATCTCAATTCCTGCGCGATTAATTATTATCCAATGGATATTGAATTGTTGTTTTCAAGAAATCCATTTGTACAAGAGGTTTCCCGCCAATTTTCGATAATTCAACCTAATGAGACTACAAAGGTCGAGCTTCCCCCCGGCGTAAGTACTTTTACTATCGAGATTCCATCAATTTTTCGCGACAAGAATGTGATGATAGAAATCTTGGGTGGCGGCGTAACCAAATCCCAGGCATATTTTCCCCATTCCCTTGCCATTCAAGTAATGGAAAACTATGGGAATTTGCGTATCACCCATGACCAATCAGGGAAACCTTTGGCGAAAGTTTATGTCAAGGTTTACGCTCGAATGAAAAATCAGGAGGTTAAATTCTTTAAAGACGGGTATACCGACCTTCGTGGAAGGTTTGACTACACTTCCTTAAGCACCAATGAATTGGATAACGTTGAGCGTTTTGCGATTCTAATAATGAGCGAAAACAACGGAGCGGTAGTACGTGAGGCCGCTCCCCCAAAGATGTAAAAGCAAAAAATGTATGAATTTATAATTACGAATTACGAATTGAAAAACTCGTTTCATTGAGAAGTTTGGTGACATCGAAAAAACATTTTTCAAGACGCTTTTATAGTTGAACGGGCTTTCGCACTTTTTTCAATGGAGGTTTTGCGGTAAAAGTGCGAAAGTTCAAATGGAGAGAAAGGGGCAAAAAAAGTAAGCCTTCAGCTATCTGCGTTCAGCAAAACCCTTGGAGATTTGTTCCCTGACATATGTTCAGCCTATATCAAATTTTGAGTCTCCCTTTCATACCTTCAACCCAGTGGTGGGATTTTTCAGACGACACCAATCCGCGGTTAAAGCTGATAGGAGATGGGTAACGCATCAAAATGAAATTTCTTTTCCGGACCCTTGCTTCGAGAAATTACCGAATGTTTTTTGTTGGAAACGGTATTTCCCTTATCGGGACTTGGATGCAAAGGCTGGCCATGAGCTGGTTGGTATATCGACTAACCGGTTCGGCGTTTTGGCTTGGGGTTGCGGAATTCGCAAGCCAATTTTCCGCTTTCTTATTAATGCCTTTTGCGGGAGTTATTTTGGATCACTCCGATTTGAGGCGGTCGCTATTGATCACCCAGTTCCTTGGTTTTTTGCAGGCTTTTCTACTTTCCGTTTATACGTTCTCCGGAAACATTAACCTTTACCAGGTCCTTCTTTTCAGCGTTTTTCTTGGGTTGATAAATGCCTTTGATTTGCCAGGGCGCCAAACTTTCGTCGTAAGGTTGATAGATCGAAGGGAAGATTTAGCAAACGCCATTGCGCTTAATTCGACTCTATTCAACGCCGCCAGATTGATTGGCCCTTCGGTGGCCGGATTAGCGGTAGCATCCATTGGTGAAGCAGGATGCTTTTTTTTGAACAGTCTTTCTTTTATTCCAATAATTATGGTTCTTTTTCATCTCAATATTTTGCCTGAGAAACGAGCTAAAACAAGTCAACCTTTTAGAAAGGATTTTTTCGATGGGTTAAGATATTCCTATCGCCATGGAGTCATAGGCCCTATTTTAATTTTTCTTGCTTTAATAAGTTTTATCGGGATGTCATTCGTTGTTCTTTTGCCGGTAATTGCCAAGGAAAACCTTGGCAGAGGCTCGGAAACGTTTGGATTCTTAATGGGGGCAAGCGGCCTAGGAGCCCTTCTAGGCGCTTTGTATTTAGCATCGCTCAAAGATTTGAAGGGTTCCATGGGAATCATCCCACTCTCATTCGGTTTGTTTGGGTTTGGGTTAATTTTTTTCGCTTGGACCCCATACCTTTGGATCTCTTTAGGAATAATGGCTTTTAACGGGTTTTGGATGATTCTAGGTTGGTCCGTGAGTAATACCATCATTCAATCAATTGTTGATGATGAAAAACGCGGAAGAGTGATGAGTTTTTTCCTGATGGCTTTCATGGGAATGGTCCCGCTGGGCAGCCTTTTATTAGGTTCGCTTTCCCAATCGTTTGGCCCGAATGTCGCCTTAACGATTAGCGGAGGGAGCTGCTTTCTGGCCTCAATTTTTTTCAGGTTGTACCAATCTGCAAATTTAAGAAAAAGTTGAGAAAAGCCGTAAAACAAACGATATTCGAGCGGTTCTCGAAAGATTGATTGAATGGCTCGGGGCACCGGAACAAGCAAGCTTGAGTAGGACATTTACTGTTTGGTTTGGGCGGAGCAAGAAAGGATTACCAATCACCAAATTGAGGCGATTTTTCCTCTGATTGAATTTTTTTAATTTCCTCGTCGAAAGCTGATAAAACTGAAAATAAATGAGTTCCCCTGTTGACCCGGGTTTTTAATTAGGGCTTTCAAGAAAAGCGAAGAAAATTCCGTCGGCTTTGGAAGCAAAGCGTTTGAAGGAAGGAAAGAAGACAGGTCAACCGGCGTCAAAGCAATTGAATTTAGAACCGTACCATAAAGGATTCGGAAGAGCTGGGTTTTCTTGAAATGGAAAACCGGGGGAATCCGTGAAAGATTCCTTTTTAGATACAGCTGTACCAGGAGAAAGTTCCAAATACTCTGGAATTCCTGGTTCCAGGTATGGGAAGGCTCTGTCCAACCAGTTTGTTAAGGCAACAAACTCTTCTGTTGAATTTTCAAACCCCCGGGAAAATTTTAGCGAAACCAACTGAGCATAAAAAAAAGCGTATTTGATATCCGTAAGATTTTTTGCGGTCATAAAACCCAAGTGACCGGCAGGATCAGTTGGTGCTTTTTGAGGGTAATAACCCATACGCATAGTTGTTCCGCCGGTCCCCGTAAGTGGGTAAATTTCTGGAACCAATTGCCTAAAGCCATAGACATCAATGTCTGGGCCTAGGAAGGAAAACTCCCCTTCTTCTTTAAAAGAAGAGCCGCT
>JACPTH010000087.1 GCA_016192885.1 bacterium
GGAAGCCGCAATTACGCCTCTTACCTTAGCGGGGTTCGCCCAGATAAAAGCTCTTTCGACCCGAAATGATGCTCCCGCGAAGGCATCTAGGCCTTTTGACAAAGAACGGGACGGTTTCGTGATGGGAGAGGGAGCCGGAGTTGTGGTTCTTGAAACGGAAGAATTCATGAAAATGCGGAAGGCAACCCCTCTTGCGGAAATTATTGGATACGGGGCAAGCGCCGATGCATACCATATTACCGCCCCCGATCCCGACGGCGAGGGAGCTTATTTGGCTATGATGGAAGCCCTGCGGTTCGGGAAAACTTCCCCTGAATCCATTTCCTATGTAAATGCTCACGGCACTTCTACTCCAATGAACGATGCAATTGAAACCAAGGCAATCAAAAGAGTTTTTAAGGAGCACGCAAAAAAATTGGTTGTAAATTCGACCAAATCCATGATCGGACACTTGCTTGGGGCCGCGGGAGCGGTCGGAGCGGTGGCGACGATCCTAGAAATTAACGGCGGTTTTTTTCACCCGACCATTAACCAGGATACCCCAGATGAAAACTGCGATTTGGATTACGTTCCCAATGTTTCCCGAGACGCCGACATTCAGAACGCGGTTGTTAATTCGTTTGGTTTCGGCGGGCAAAATGCCTCTTTGATTTTGAAAAAGGTTTGATTCGGATAGTTTCCACTGAAAGCTATTGTCGAAAAATTTTTTCAAAAGACCGGTTATCAATTTCGGAATCCGGTTCTTCTTCTAACAGCCCTTACCCACTCATCCTATTCCAACATCTGCAAAGGAACCTCGGATAATCAAAGATTGGAATTTTTGGGTGACGCGGTCCTTGAACTAGTTCTATCTCATAAATTGTATGAGGCTTTTCCTGAGGCTAGCGAGGGAGAATTAACAAAGAAACGCGCTTTTGCGGTTTCAAGGGAACACCTTGCCCGCGTTTGCGTAAGACAAAAATTTGAGGACCTCATGGTAACGGGTTATACCGGGAACGCGCAAGAAATTCTTTTATCCCGCACTTCCGTTCTTTCAAACCTTTTTGAAGCTATAATTGGGGCAATTTACTTGGATTCCGGTTTTCCCGAGGTTCAAGATTTCATTTCATCATGCAAAATTCTGGATATAGCCTTTGAACAAATTGTTTCCGATCCCAAAGGATTATTGCAAGAATTTGCCCAAAGTTTGGGTTTCCCCCCGCCTATTTATAAACTTATTTCCAAAGAAGGCCCTGATCATGAGCTTAGGTTTAAGATTGGAGTTGAGATAAATGGGACCCTTCTTTCCGAGGGAACCGGCCCGAGTAAAAAAACCGCCCAAACAGCCGCGGCAAAATCAGCTCTCGAGTTACTCGGAAAAGCGAAAACCCTTTAAAATGTGTTTCTTTTGATTTCTATCGCCAATTTCTAGTAACCTGCCTATTGCGCGCAATGTATCTGCTCAATAATTCGGGTATGGCCATTGATTCTTGTCGGAAAAATAAGTAGAAAATGAAATCATCGGTTTTTCTTGTTCTTTGCCTTCTTTTCGGAATACCGATAATCCTTGCATTGTTCGGTTGCCGCCAAGCTTGGTCCGAACATGAAAAATTTCGCAGAATCAGCTTAGAGAGAACTCTTGAGGAAACACTATCTTCATTTGAGGCAAATTCAGATACCCCGGAATTTTTGACTCGTATTCTTAAAGACCTTGATTTAAAGGTTTTCTCAAGCCCTAACCCCATTCAAACCCAAAGGCAACAATCGTCGGTTTTAAAAAAACGGTTCCCAGGAACGTTTAATTTCACCTTCGTTAATGGAGAAGGAAAAGCTGTTTCCGAACTCTGCGACACTTCGGTCCCTCAATTTTTTCTAAGGCGATTTTTTTTCTCTTATCAGAATTTTCTGAGAGGGAAACCGAACGACCTCTGGCAAGATAAAGGTTTCATTCAAAGTTTTTTGGGGCCTTTTGTTCCAACCGGAGAGGAAATTCACAGAAGATTAATTTACGCAGCTCCTCAAGGAGAAAAAAAATTCGTCTATCTTTCCATTCCTTCGCCGAAAGGAATGCTTATCGTTCATTTAAACCGAACAGGTTCTTGGGGAAAAATAGCTCTATTTGACCACTTAAGGCGGTTTTTAAAGATAAATCAATCGATCAAAGTTTCCCTATTGGAAAGAAATAAATCTTTAGCAAAGTTTTACTGGGAAAAGCTCAGCAATGAATTCGCGAAAAATCAAACAAATCAACATTGGGAGCGAAATAAACTGTGGGGGAAGCGAATAATATTTCCGAATGCAACCCTTATCGCCTGCGCAAGCTTACAACCCGATCATAAGGCGGAAAACTTGCGCAATCGCGTAATTTTTTTTCTAGGCGCAACTTGGGTCGTATCAATTTTGCTCCTCAGAAAAATACTTAGTAAGGGCTCTGAAATGGCTTTATCCGTTCGAACCAAGCTAGTTTTTTCCTTTCTTTTCCTTTCCGGAATTCCAATCATTGTAATGGGAATATCCGCGAGAAATTTTCTTGCGGACCATCGACAAACCTTAATTTCCTATTTGCACAAAGAAATAGAAAAAAAACTCAGCCTTTTTGATTTTCAATTCCCAAGAACTATTTCAACATTATTGGACTACCCGCTTAAGAAAACGTTTTATTCTTTTATCTGTCCGCCTTACGCATCGAATTCCCAAATCCTAAATCAATTGACGACCTTGCGGGAAAAGTATTATTGGGATTCTATGAAGCTTTACGGGCAAGATGGCAAAGAAGTAAACGTTAAGTCTCATTTATCCCCCGGGCTAAACACCGCCGCGGAATTTAAAGCTTTCGATAAAGTCGCTTTTTCGATCCTTAGAAATCTTAATCATAATTTTCAGGTTAATGAAGTTGAAACTAAAGAGAGTTCCCCTTCGACCAATACCCAAGATCCAAGCTCAAGTAACGCATGGTTCCTTTCTTACGTTACGAGAAATCTGGGCCGGCTCCAAGACACCGAGGTAGGCGGAAGCAAAACCAAATTCTGCCTTTTCCCGCTTCAAGATAAAAACGGGGTTTCCAGGTTCTTGCTCATTCTTATATGGTCAGACAAACGAATGGTTAGGGAATATATTAGCCGATATTTACCGCTTTTTAACAGTGAACTTGAAGAATCCACTTTAATCGCCTTCAACCGCGTCGAAGAAGAATCGTCTATTCCAATTCGCTTTCTTCAAACCCCTTTTGTAAAGCCATTTCAAGAGAAATTTCATTTTAAAGGTTTGGGGATTCAGAACCTTGTTTCAACAACAAAGGGGGTTGCCCTTTTAACCGCGATTCGATGTGAAAAACTGGCGGGATATAACCTTGTGGCAATAACCTCGGATCGGAAAATTCGGGCCGAAATAAGAGCCCTTGCGATCAAGTTTAGCGCTATCGGACTTTCTATTGCGCTCATAAGCATTATTGTCGGAATACTTCTCGCCAGGAATTTCCTCGATCCGGTCAAGAACTTGACAAACGGGGTAGAATCTCTTCGAAGCCGTGATTTTAGCAAGAGAATTCCCGTAATTGATGAAGACGAATTTGGAAACCTGTCGAAAACCTTTAACAATATGATGGAAGGCTTGGAAGACCTTGAGGTTGCCAGAGTTGTACAAGAAAGTCTTTTCCCCGAAAATGCTCTAAAGCTCGGAGATTGGAAAATTTTTGGAACTTCCCTTTCCGCAACGCAGGTCGGGGGAGACTATTTTGACTTTTTTCAAGTCGGCGAAAACCGTGGTGCAATTTTAGTCGGCGATGTCTCCGGTCATGGGGTTTCAGCCGCTCTTGTAATGGCGATGGCAAAGGCGGTAATTAGCCACCCAGGCACGGTTTTCGAACCAGGAAAGGTTTTAGAAACTCTTCAAAGCGTTTTTTCAGCAACAATTAAACGGGTGAAAATGATGACTTGTCTTGTCGGAATACTCGATTCCAAAGAGCAAAAGTTCCTTGCTTCAAACGCAGGACAATGTTTCCCGTTCCTTGTTAGAAAGGGGAAGGCTCAGTTTGTTGAAATGCCGGGGTTGCCTCTTGGGGGGAAAAAGGCGAGGATTTACGAAACTATTGAAATTCAGTTGGAACCTGATGATTGCTTGGTTTTTTACACTGACGGAATAGTCGAAGCTTTTGATTTAAATGGAAAACGTATCGGATACGAAACTTTCCGCCGAAAATTGCCCGATCTTGTTCGGGAAAATGCAATGGCTACCGAGCATTCCATTAGGCATTGGCTAAATGAAATCATGAAACCCGGTTTATTGGAGGACGATATGACCTTGGTAGTTGTACAAGCTTCGCTTTGAGAATTGCCGCTCCCTCGGGTTTGAAAACCTAGGCGGAATGAATGATATGGGAAAGATAGTGTTTGGATTTAACATATTATCAAGAATTAAGGAACTCCCGCTATTTCGCTGGATTTCTTTTTGCATCGTGTTCTGGGGCCTTCCGATTGGGTTAGCGTTAAATGAATGCGAGGGCATTTTAAAGGAGTATGAGCTTGAAGCCAAAAGCAAGATTGATGATGACATTGAGGAAAAAACTACAAAATTCGATTCAGAATCCGCAATTCTTCCTGGAATCAACCTTTTCTTTGGACTTCAACGAATCTTTATTTCCAGCGCGACAAGTCAAATTGAAGCATTTCAGGAAATGAAAAGGTTAGGAAACGAGGATTTTCCCGGAGTCCTTGAGTTTATTTTTGTAAACAAGGATGGTGAATTAATAAAGTCTCTTTCCGATGTTCACCCGCCTCGCGAGCTAATAAAGGGATTTTTCCAAGATTACAAAGCCTCCACTCTTGGGGACTCATCAAACCTAAAAAAGAACATTTCCAAATACCACTCCTTCCTGGGACCTTGCATTGGAGAAGGCTTTGAAATCAATGTCATAGAAGGAATTACAGCGGCCTCATATCGCATGTCGAGAGCATATGTGTATTTTTCAAATTGTTATTCGGAAGGGATGTTCATCGCCCTAATTAGTTTGACCCAAAACTTGGAAAATCTTGAGCTGGTTTTCCGCGCAAAATGGCATAATTTTGAAATTCCCGAATCGAAAACCGCCTTCATTGACATCGAAAAACCGATTGCCAACTATTCCACGGAATTTGGAAATCTTTCCCCGCATCTTCAGTATGCGATTTCAGAGTTAGAAAGCAAACCAAAAGGCGGGGTTTTTGCCGGGGGCCATCTTTGGAAGCAACAAAAAATTTCCAAACGTTTTTGCAGAATTACGGCCATTCCTTTTCCGAGGCATGTGACGGTAGAAAAATATTCTAACTATCTTCTGGCATTTAGCTGTCTACTTCTTTGTATTCTATCGTACAAAACCTGGAAGGTGATATCCGGCCAAGACAGGTTGAATTTTTCCATTCAGCATAAACTGATTTTGTTGTTTTTGTATGTTGTCGGAATCCCGACGCTTTTATTAGGAATTTCGTCCCAAGGGTTCTTGCGCGAGCGAAAGAAGGTTCTTGAAGCCGCAATGTACGCGCGACAAGAGAAAATTTTGATGAAATTTGACCAAGGGCTTAATGAGGGGATAGGAAATTTTGAATTAAGATTAAAGGAAATCTTGGATTCTCCTCTTCATAAGGAAGATTCGCTTTTGGAGGTTGCCCAGGTCAGATTGAACATGATCTTGGAAAAATTTTCCCCTGGTTTGTGCGAGCTGGTTGACGAAACCGGATCGAGACGATTTTCGCGAAAAACAACATGGGGAACTAACGTGAACAAAATGCTTGAGATGATTACGAGCAGGGCCCCGGCTGTTCTTGGAGAAATTAACCGCATCCCTCAAGATCAAAAGGAAAACTCCAAAGACCAGTTCCTGAACATGGCGGCAGAATTTATGGGGTTAAACATTGAATTAATTTTCTCGTCGCTTTTTCAGGACGTCGGTTCCTTGAATGAATTCAAGCCCTCCGGTGGAAACTTGTACATTATGCTTTACCCGTTAAAAGACCAAAAAAGATTCGCACGCTTTCTTTCCTTCCTTGTTGAACAACCATTGTCGCTTATTCCGATCTTCATGATTGCATGGTTCCAAAGGATTCCCAGTTTTCTTGGATAACGAAGTCGTTGATTTCCAAAACCAAATCAAAGGTATTCACCCTTCAAACCCGATTTCAAAATGAAATTCAAACTTTTTACATTACAGGCATGAAGGGAAACAACTTAAAGAAGTTCCTTCTTTTTTCTTTTACCCCCGATACCACAATTCGGGAAGAAATTTATTTCGATTCCCTTAGGCTTGGTTTATTTTTCCTTGTTATCATGTGCATAAGTTTTGCGGTCGGAAGCCTTTTGTTAAACCAGTTCCTTGAACCTGTTCGGAACCTTTCATTGGGGATGAAAGCTTTGGAGCAACGATGTTTTGATCATAAAATTCCTATTATTAACCGCGACGAACTGGGTCGACTTTCAGACACTTTCAACCAAATCATGGAGGGGCTCGCCGATCTTGAAGTTGCAAGAGTAGTACAAGATGCTTTTTTCCCTCGAGAAATCTTATCCGCCAACGGGTGGGAGGTGTATGGCACCTGCACCCCTGCCAGCCGTGTTGGGGGCGATTATTTTGATTACTTTCTGGTAGATGAAAATAAGATAGCGGTTATTGTCGGGGACGTTTCGGGACACGGAGTTTCCGCCGCCCTTGTGGTTGCCATGGCCAAAGCGCTTATTGCTCACCCCGCGAATGAATTTAATCCCTCGAAAATTTTCAACATGATTGACAAAATTTTTTCGGAAACTTTAAAGCGGAGAAAAATGATGACCTGTTTTTTCGGAATTATTGACATCATTGAAGGAAAATTTTTAGCATCAAATGCAGGGCACAACTATCCATTCATTTTGAGTGGAGAAAAAGCGGAGCACATCTCCTTCCCAGGTTTTCCTTTAGGCGTAAACTCACGGAGAAAATATCAAGTTTCCGAAATTAACCTAAATGAAAACGATTGCATGATTTTCTACACCGACGGGTTTATCGAAGCGTTTGATCGAAATGGCGTTTCAATTGGATACCCTAAGGTTAAAAACGCTTTGCCCGCGCTATTGAAAAACAGCGCCTTTGAGACTGAAAACGCCTTAAGAGAATGGCATCGGTCTATCGCAAGGCCTGGACCGCTTGACGATGACATCACATTGGTTGTCGTGCAAAAGCGCCTAACGCATCCCCTTTGAACCCCTAATTTGCTCAGGCTCCGGCAAAACTATTCAAAACCGGCACTTGGAAATCCCTAATTCGGTTTACTATTTCCATTTTTTCAATAATCCTTTTAACCGCGTTGACATTGTCTTTCCGCTGAAGTATCATAAAGCGACATGCCAAAATTTATCTGCCAAACCGCTCAAGAAGGGTCCGTTTTTGTTATTCGAGGTATCGGATACCTTGATGAATCAGGGGGCACCATGGTCCGAAAGTATGCTGATGAAGCATTTTCAAAAGGTTTTCAGAAAATCATTTTAAATTTTTCCCAGGCCCCGGTAATTAACAGTACGGGTGTTGCTCAAATTATTGAATTGGTCGAAGTTTTGGTCGATGAACGTAAAGGATCGGTTATTTTTGTCGGGCTAAGCGAGCTAACTTCCGGAGTTTTTAAAATGGTGGGGCTTTTAAAAATGGGAAAAGTCCTGGAAACCGAAGCCGAAGCTTTTAAAGCCTTTTAATTTCGTAATTTTTTTCCCTTCAAAGAAAAACCGGCGGAAAAAACCATTTCCGCCGGTTAGCTAAAATCTCCGGTTATTTCTTATTAATCATCTCTTTCAATTGTTTTCCGGGAATAAATTTCGCCACGGTGCGGGCCGGAATCTTGATGGTTTGTTTGTTCTGGGGATTAATTCCGGTTCGGCTCTTTCGGGTGGCTACTTTAAATGAACCGAATCCAACTAGGCGGATTTCCTCTCTCTTCTTAAGAGTGTTCTTAATAATGTCTAGGGTAGTTTCAAGGGCCATTGCCGCTTGACTTTGGGGAAGTTTGGTTTGTTTGGCGATTTCCTTCACGAGTTCGATCTTTTTCACCTGGTTTTAGACCTCCTTAAAATTTTTTTTCAAGCTTGGAAGCTTGTGTATACATCGTACCAAATAGAAAAGAGCTTGTCAATGGGTTTTGTAAAAAAAACAAAAAATGTTTTTAATGGAGCCTGTTCCTGAGCTCGGCTAACCTTGTAAGCAATTTTTGCTGCGATTCATGGAGCTCCCTGAGCCGGTTTTCTAGGAAGTGTATCCGCTCTTTTATTTGGTTTTGGTCGAGGTTGTCTATTGGGTTAGGACCGGTTGGAAGACCCGGCCCGGTCGGGACTTGAGGGCGATTTGGGTCATTTGGAACTTGCGGTCGGTTGGGGTCACTTGGTAATTGAGGTCGATTAGGGTCAGTTGGAGAGGTGGGAGATGTAGGAAGGTTTTCCCTCCTTTGCCCGGCAGCCGCATTAGCCTGGGCAATTCGCACCATTTGCGCTCGGACAGCCGCAGCGTTTTGTTTGGCCTGAGTTAATTGCCCTAGTCTCTGCTTTAAAACGGTAAGTTCTCCCGTTATTTTTCCTACTTCGTTTTGTATTTGCGTTAACTTGTTTTGTAATTGCAACATTTCATCACGAATCTGTCGATTGTCTTGTGCACCAATCTGACCCGGACCTCCTTGACCAAACCCCTGCCCTGGTCGAGGCGGTGTGGGTGTTCCGGGTTGTTTATACCCCGGGCTTCCCGGGCCCTGGGGTTGGTTAGGGAGATTGCTTGGTTGATGCGCGGTTTGCCCCCCTGTGGTCCCGCGAATTTCGGGCCTCTCCAATTCCCCGGGGGGTTTGGGACGATCTTTCATCCGCAATTCTTCAATTCTTCTGAAAAATTCAGAGTTCTCTCGGAACGAATTCTCTTGCATCCTGGCATGTTCAAGTTCACGCTGACGTTTGATTTCTTCAAACGGTCGGTCCCCCTGCATTTTCCCCCGTTCAATCTCCTGCTGATGCTTAAACTCATCCAATGGGGGCTTTCCCGCATTGGGCCGTTTTTCAAGAGTCCCGGCTTCTTCAATGTGGCGCATCTCAAAACCTGGGCTTGGTTGACGCATAGGAGGAAGTTCGGGACGATTTGGTCCAATTTTTGTTTTATCGGAAGGCTTTACTTTCCACTCATCCTTCATCTGCTTTTCAATTTGCTTTGGATCAAATTTTTGAATCTGAAGGTCAACATGTGACCGATCGTTTACTTTGGTCATCATTCCTCTTTGCAGCACCATCTGCCTTCTAGACGCTTCTTGCGCCCTAACCGAAACAATTCCATCAAAAACTCGCACTTGGGTTTTCCCAAATTTGTCAACGTTAACGTCAAATTGAGTCCCCAAGACACCGCATACGGTCGTTGGAGTTACGACCTGAAAAGCCCTGCCTTGTTTTTGAAGGTTGAACCAGGTTTCGCCAACCTGCAATTGAAGGCCACCGTTTAATAAGGTTACGATGGAATTTGATTTGACGCGGAAAAGGCTGTCGTCGGGAAAAGTTAATTCTCCCCTTGATTCGTTGTCGGTTTTGATCTTGTCGTTAAAGCCTATGGGTTCGGGTTTGTGCGGAATCAAATCCAACCAATTTGCACCTCCGTTCCGCATAAGGAAAGCTCTTCCGCGAAGCAATTCAAATTTTACTCCCTCTTGCGCACACCACACCCAGGACGCTTGCAGAAAAAAAATCCCAGTCATTAGAATTAATACACGTTTCATTGGGAAACCTCCTTTGAGGGTCGGCCATGAAATCAGGAAACAAATTTTTCACGTTCAATAAAAATATACCATTTTCAACCAATCAGGGAATAGTGTGAAAACGAATTTTTGTAACTCCGGGCGGGGAAATTGGAAAACCTTGGGTGTCTATCCCGTTGGAAGAAATAAACTCCACTTCATAATCTTGGTTTGGAATGAGTTGTTTCGGGCTATTGGAACGAATTGGAAGGCTCAAATCCTTTTGATCATTTGCCCATGTCGGGATAAAGTAATTGTAAAGATTATTTGAATCAACTTCAAAGTTGGAACCCTTTGACAAATTCGTAACCTTTATTTTAGTACTGGATAAAACAGAAGTAACATCCATGGATTTTGAAAACCTTATACCGAACGGATTCCCAACCGGATGGTTGTCCCCATTTTTTGGAATCGTGTTTAAAATGGAAACTCCTGCGGAGGTTGAAACAACCAAGGTTGTGGAGGCAGGATTCGTCAACTTAACTCCGCTTTGAGAATAAGCCTCAAGATTTTCAAGGGTGATAAGGTATCTTTGGTTTCCCCGAAGCCAAACCGATGGCGCATCTAGCAATTGCAAAGTTACTTTCGAGTTTTGGTCGCTATACACCGGATCCCTAAAAAATAATCGAAGATTCCCAGGTAAAATACGAACCGATGATTGACTTGTCAAATTTTGAACGAGAAATGAAAAATTCGAAAACAAATCTGAAGTTCTTATCGACTCGCTAAATGTAATAACCCATGAAATTCTTGGATAAATGGAGGTGTCTCCGATCGGGTTGTTCGGTTGGAAGCTTACTATTCGAGGGGGGGAAGAGGCCGGTTGAGTAACCGCTTGAACTTGGCTTACCGTATACACTGCGTCAGCCAACATCAAGCCATTCGCCCCTTTTAAAACGTGTCGGGAAAGTTGGATGTCATAAAACCCTCCTGAAAACAAACTCTTTGGAGTATAAGATTTCAAGGAAAACGTTAGAACCTGGTTTTGATTCGTCCATGTCGGCTTTTCAAACCAGATTGCGAAATTACTTTCCGTGATAAATAGGCTTTGACCGGAAAGCCTATTGACCGCCATAAACTCAAAAGATCCGTTTTCGCCCGAATTTGGGTCCATGGGTTGGGTGAAGCCTACGCTAAAAGTCGGAGAGGCGAGAGCAATTGTCCCCTTATTTGCGGGATTACTCCAGGAAATGCGAGGAGCAACCGTAACCGAAGTAGTTGCTATGATATTGTAGATTTCATTAGAAATCTGGTTCGTCTTGCTTGCAATTTCGGGTGAAATCCAAAGAGAACCGGTTCCCGTGTTGGGGCTTTGAAGAGCCAATTCCATGGCGCTTTTTAAACTTGAAATCGAATTTGAATACCGTGAAAGTTCATCAGTAGATACTGAAAGACCTCTTCCGGAGAGGTTATCGGAAATTAGGGTTTGGGCCGTTGAATCTAAATCAAGTGTCGTATAAAGGTTTCCTCCGGCGGAGATTGATGTTGAAATAACGCGAGAAAGAATTATTTTACCGTTTCTATAGGTCGCGGTAAGTCTATAACCAATCCCCGGCGGAACATTAATAAGCCGGAAAGTTCCCGCCGCCTCCGCTTGGGAAGGTGGAGCCCCAAGCGTTTCTAATCTGAATCCGGAGTAATCGGTAAAAGTGATAATTGCCGTTCGCTTGGTTGAGCGAATTGAGCTCAAAAGCGTTGATTCGACCGGAGGAAGAGAAATTTGGCCACTAATTACGGCTTTTTGAGGGTCTTCGGGGTTTAAACCTACTTGACTTGGGCCCGTGGGTTGATACAACCTCTCGCTTGTTCCTCCCGCGCCCCCCTGACACCCGACAATTTGAAAAGCTACAAAAAAAAGTACATAACATGTTACAATAGACCCGAATGGCAACAATATGATATTAATTTTATGGTTAAAATAATCAAA
>JACPTH010000088.1 GCA_016192885.1 bacterium
CTTCAACAAGCGATGGAAGCTTGCTTTTGAATTTGGGAATTTTCTATTGAATTTTAGAATACATTTAACTATACTCAATGAATAAAGGGATTTTCGAGTAAGTTACATTTCATATTTCTTCCGATTTCTGAAAAGTGAGGAACAAGAATAGCAATGTCATTAAAAAATAGAAAAACACCATGAGCGCGAATACTACACGCTGGAGAAGGTTAGATGCTTGAACAAGAATGAGCGTGAACGGCTAAGAAATTCCCTTCAGAAACGGTTGAAAGAGGAAAGTTGCTTTGAAGGAAAGTTGGCTTTGAGGGAGTGGTTATTGTGTGAATTGGGCTTATCAACGGGTTTGCGAGTGTCGGAAATTCGAAATTTACGGATGAATCATTTATTCCTTAATGAGAGTAGACCGTTTATTTTCGTGGAAATGGGCAAAGGCGGAAAATCACGAATGGTCGAAATAGACCGTCAATTCGCCAAAACAATGAAGCTATTCTTAAAAGTGAAAGAAAAAGAGGAAACCCCACCCTCAAATCAGCCCTTGTTTTACTCCAAACGGGCCAAGGGAAAGTATTCAACCAGAGCTTTGGAGTATTCCTTCAAGAAGTGTCTTCGAATGGCCGGAATCTCGACAAATTTATCAATTCACTCTCTTCGGCACACCTATTCTTTGGCATTGTACAAGGCTACTAAATACAATATAAGATACGTTCAAAAACAGCTTGGCCATAGCTCGCTTCATGTCACCGAAATCTATCTGCAAAGCTTGATGGCAGAACTTCAGGAACCATTACAAAAACTTTACTGAACATGCTAATTCCCAAAAGTAAACACGTAATTTTTTTGAGAAAACCCTGGTAGGCGCAGGCTTTAGCCTGCGTGGAACTGGTAGGCGCAGGCTTTTAGCCTGCGTGAAATTGGTATCATTTGCCCGCTCTTTAATATTTTGGGGGCACTAGGAAGGCTAAATGCCGTTTTATAAGTTCGCGGATTGGCTGGGAGGTTAATTTTGGAAAAGCTTCTGATTTGCTTGTTCTCGATCCTTGCAATTCTGTCTCTCTCGGGGTGCAGAATGGGCGGGAATTTCGACAATGGTTCGAATCCGTCTTCAAGCGAGACCCCCATCGGCGTGATTTCCGGTTTAATAACGGCATCCGCGACGCTTGAAACTTCCATTGGCGCGGATGCTCTACGTAATGGAAAGCCTGGCTCGCTTTTTCGTCAAGACACCATTCTTGCTGACCTGAATGTGGAAAATGTCGATGTTTGGCTCGAAGAGTATCCGGATATCAAAACTCGTACAAATTCAGCAGGCCAATTTACGCTTTCCAATGTTCCTTTTGGCGAACATCGGGTTGTAGCAAATATTGCAGTCAATAAGGCTTCTTTGACCGAAAAGCGGGTATACAAGATTCGATCGTCTGAAATTACTCTTAGCAAGCAGGAACCAAAAAAACGTTTCGAACCGTTATCTCTCGAATCAGCGACAAATCGGGTTTCAGGTATTTTAATCGACCCCAACGGAAATCCGGTCGAGAACGCCGAATTATGGCTCTGGGGGGAACGATTTTACACCGACGACCATGGGCGTTATGTTTCCCCGCCGCTTCCTGAATCAAGCCCTATCGATGAAATAAAAGTTAAAAAAGCTTCCGGTTTCAAGCAAACTTCGATTATCACCGCATTTACAAGCGGGACAAAACCCGTGATTATTTCGACTCTTTCATTATCCGACACCACTACCGATTCTCCAAAAGTAATGTTGTTTAGATCAAAAATTGGAAAGCTTGATGGCGGCGAGACGCTTGGTATTTGGGCAATTTTTTATGGGGCCGAAAACGATGATAGTGAAAAGCTCAAAATTATCTGGTCCAAAGAAAACGGCACGCTATCTTCAGGAAGCGAAGCGCTTCCAAACGAGCTGAAAAAGAAACTTCCCCAATCGGTCCCGACTGACGCCAAAATTTCACATGTGAATTATACCTCTCCCAAAGAGAATGGAAATTATACGATTACGGCAAAAGTAGTTGATACCGGGGGGAGATCCGAGTCGCAATCTATTCATATTTCTGTTGGGCAAGAGCCAATTTCTGAAAGTAACCGACCGCCGACCGGTTACATTGTCACCACTTCAAGCGTTCTGGCGGGGCATTCGATCGGGGTGTCAATTGTCGCGTCAGACCCCAATAAAGACGCGCTCGGATACGGTTGGAGCGCGAGCCCGAATCCGGGTGAGTTCAAATGCTCGAAATCGGCAAGCACAACCTGGACGGCGCCTGATTCGCCCGGAACATTTACCATAACTTGTACAATCATGGATTTCGAGACTGCGGTTGAGGCGAAGGCAAAAGTACATGTTGTTTCTGCGGCAAGCACCGCGATAAGTATTGATGCGGGGAAAATAGCCGGTTATGTCATCGATAACTTTACCGACAAACCCGTGGAAGGCGCATTGGTAAGCATTTTGGGCGCTGATATTTTCACCGCGACTAATTCCGACGGCTATTTCGAATTTACGGGGCTTAAATCCGGAGAATACGATTTGGAAATCCAGCGCGACGGCTACGCACCGCAGTATTTATACGGAATAGTTGTACATAATTAAGAATTTGAAATTACGAATTAAGAATTTTTTATGGGTTGGCGCATAGACGTTGTTTGGTATTCCTGTAATTAGTTCTAATTCGTAATTTTTAATTTGTAACTAACGAGGTAATTGCAAAATAATTGCTGAAAAACATTCGAAACCAGAGTAGCCGCTTTCGGTAACCTCAGGCTTTATGCCAAGCTTTTCGTAATTCGTAATTCGTAATTCGTAATTAAATTATAGGGGGTTTGAGATGATTTTTCGAGCTATCGTTCTAATTGTTCTGGTTGCTTCTGTTGTGTCGATTATTGCTTGCTCGGGCGGCGGCGGGGGAAGTAACCCGGCGGCGGTATTAAGCCAAAAGTATTTTTCCGTTCACGGGCAAATCGAAGGCGAAAATGAATTAGGAGGAGTGCCGGTTTATTTAATTGCCGCGGAAACGAACACTCCGCCGGCGGGTTTGATATTGGCTACGGGTGAAGATGCCAAAAATTCATCTCAATCAGCGGGTTTAGCGATTCCTGTAATTCGCGCGAATGTTATCGGACAGATATACACTTCGGTTACCGATGCGAGCGGAAACTTTGAGTTTCTGGATGTTTTAGAAGGTAATTACAATCTTATCGCCCAGAAAGATCGATACAATAGTGGAATATTGCGAGACATCAGAGCGCTTTCCGACGTAACCAATCTGAAGATTCGTCTGACTCCAACGGGGCAAATTTCCGGAACCGTTTCGGTACCAAATAATTTCAGCAAAAGCGGAGTTACTGTGTTCGTAAAAGGCACGTCATACGCGGCATTCAGCGGAGATCAAGGCGAATATCAAATTACAGGGATTCCGATAGGCACATACACTGTGGCTTTCACAGCGCCGGGGTTAAAGCAGGGAATAATAGAAACAGCGCTTGTATCACCGGGAGCCACAACGAATTTGCCATTGGTAACACTTTCGGTTGACACGGCATTCTTTATCATGGGCCCACAGGGTCCGCAAGGCCCGACCGGCACCGCCGGGGTAAGCATCACCTGGAAAGGCTCGCTGGCCGCCGCACCCGCAAGCCCGCAACTTAACTGGGCGTATTATAACACCGCCGACGGAAAAGGTTATATTTACGATGGGTTGGCGTGGCAAATTATGGTTCAAGACGGCGTTATCGGCCCGCAGGGCCCGACAGGTTCAACCGGTCCGCAAGGCCCGACCGGCACCGCCGGCGTAAGTATAACCTGGAAAGGTTCGCTGGCAGCAGCACCCGCAAGCCCGCAAATCAACTGGGCGTATTACAATACCGCCGACGGAAAAGGCTATATTTACGATGGCTCCGTATGGCAAATTTTGGTTCAAGATGGAGTCATCGGTCCGCAAGGCCCTACTGGTTCCACAGGTCCGACAGGTGCAACCGGCTCTGCGGGGGTGAGCATCACCTGGAAAGGCTCGCTTGCCGTCGCACCCGCAAATCCGCAATTAAACTGGGCGTATTATAACACCGCCGATAAGAAAGCGTATATCTACGACGGAAATGCCTGGCAGATTCTAGCCCAAGACGGGGTTCTCGTTGGCGACAGCGATGCCCCGCTGACAAGCTCGTTTATGCCTGCAAACGGCTCTACTGGCGGTGCCATAGACGAAGATTTGGTTCTTACTTTTAATGAAAACGTGTATAAAAATACTACCGGCGATATTGTAATTAAGCGAACGTCTAACAATAGTATTTTTGAAACTGTCTCCGTGTCCAGCGCAAGGGTTTCAATCTCAGGCGCTCAGGCGATAATCAATCCAAGCGCCGTTCTTGAAAGCTCAACATCATATTACGTACAGGTTGCCGCGACTTGCTTTAAAGACCTCGGAGGAAACTTCTTTGCAGGCATTTCTGATACCACAACCTGGGCATTTACGTCAGCGGATGCAACGCCCCCGAACGTGAACACGTTTAACCCGGCCGATGATGCGAGCGGAGTTCTCATTGACTCGGCTTTGGTAATAACATTCAATGAAACGATCAAAAGAGGTTCTGCCGGAAATATAACGATCAAAAGAATCGCGGACAACAGCGTTTTTGAGAGCATTCCCGCCACCAATTCCTCGAAAGTCACGATCTCTGGCGCTCAAGCTACGATTATTCCGACTGCAACATTCGCAGATCAGACCGGTTATTACGTACAAGTCGATTCAACTTGCTTTAAGGATAATACCGGGAATTATTACGCCGGAATAAACAATAATACTACCTGGAATTTTACGAGCGCCGACGGAACACCGCCGATTGTAACGATTTTAAGCCCTCTCGATAACGCAATTAACGTTGCAACCGGCGCGAACCTGGTCCTCACATTCAACGAGAATATCAGCAAAGGCGCGACCGGCGATATCTCGATAAAGCGAACGATTAACAATATTCCGTTTGAGACGATTCCGGTAACTGACGCAAGAGTGACCGTCGCGGGTAATCAGGCTACGATAAACCCTGACGCCAATTTAAATTATTCGACCGGATACTACGTTCGAATCGCGAACACATGCTTCAAAGATGCGACGAATAATAATCATGCAGGTATTACCGACAATACCACATGGGATTTCACTACGACTTCAGATTCGGCGGGGCCTGTCGCGGTTTCGTATGTTCCGACCGACGGCTCGGTGTTTATCGCCACGAATTCGAATCTTGTGCTGACGCTCGACGAGAACGTTTTCAAGGGCACTACCGGCGATGTGGTGATAAAGAAGCTTTCCGATAACTCGGTGGTTGAAACTATTCCGATCGCCTCTTCAAATATAACTATTTCGGGCGCCCAAGTCACGATTAACCCGGTGGTGACGCTCGCGATTCCGGTCGATTATTACATTCAAATCGCCGGCACATGCTTTAAAGACCTTGCAGGCAACAACTATGCAGGTATCGCCGACAATACCACATGGAACTTCTCAACGATCGTCCCCGGGGTTAACTGGGTACAAACCGCCAACGGCCCCTTTTCAGCCCGCCACGGGCATACAAGCGTGGTTTATGATAACAAGATGTGGGTGATAGGTGGTTCCAGCGGAGGAAAAGAAGTCTGGAACTCTTCCGATGGAATTACCTGGAATATTGCAACTACATCCGCGGCTTTTTCAGCTCGATCGGCGCATACAAGTGTGGTTTTTAACAACAAGATGTGGGTTATTGGAGGATGGGATGGCACCAGAAAAAATGATGTCTGGTCTTCTAGCGATGGAATTACATGGAATTTAGCCACCTCATCTGCTGCATTTTCACCTAGAAGTGAGCATGGAAGTGTTGTTTTCGGCGGAAAAATGTGGGTGTTTATGTCTGTAATCGATGCCCAAAACTGGAAAGATGATGCCTGGAATTCAGCTGATGGAGTTGAGTGGGTTGAAATGACCTCCAATATGAACTTACCTGACGATGCAAAGTGGTCTTTTTCAACGGCTGTTTTCAATGACAAAATATGGATCATAGGCGGAAACACTTATAATTGGAACGACAATCGAAATGTTCAATATTCTTCCGACGGTATCAACTGGCAATTTTCAGGATTAGGCCCCTGGAATCTTCGAAGAGGGTCATCAACCGCTATTTACGAGGGAAAGATTTGGCTGATTGGTGGTTATACGAATAATCCTTCAACTTACTTCAAGGATGTTTGGTATTCTTCAACCGGCTACGTAGGAGGTTGGTACAGCGCAACGTCAACTGCAAATTTTTCTGCTAGACAAAGGCATTCAACCGTTGTATTCGACAATAAAATGTGGGTAATAGGCGGGCATGATGGGACAAATGCGTTGAACGACGTGTGGTACTCGGGATACTGAATTAATTACGAATTATGAATTATGAATTACGGATTACGAATTAATTGTGGTGAATGGTGAATGGGACGGGCTTTCGGTAGCCGCAGGCTTTAGCCTGCGTTCTTGCGAAAGGTAACGAATGGCACGGGTCTTTGGTAGCCGCAGGCCGGTAGCCGCAGGCTTTAGCCTGCGTTCTTTTGCGTTCCTTTGCGTTCTTAAGTTCCTAAGCGTTCCTGAGATAAAAGATTATGATCAAAGAAAAAAAACATAGGCTTCCAATAGAACTCTATAGAGGTGAAATTTCCGTTGCTTTTACCTTATGCGCTAAAAATCACTCCCACCGATGTTGTCCGGCATTTTTTGAATATTCTTTCATCCGTGGTCAACGAAAGAAATTGCATCGTTCCGGTTTATTGCTTTATGCCCGACCACCAACACATGATTCTGACGGGCACAACGGGTGATTCTAATATTTTGGAAACGATGGCCGGATACAAACAGAAAACAGGTTATTGGTTTTCCAAGAATTCCCCTGAAATCTCCTGGCAGAAGGATTTTTTTGATCACATTATCAGGAAGGAAACAGATTTGCAAAAGCAAGTTTTTTACATTTTGGAAAATCCCGTAAGAAAGGGTTTGGTTTCATCCTGGGAAGAATACCCGGCAAAAGGATCAATTGGTTGTAATTTGGAGGATGTTTTGAATGGTAATTTTTGATGCAGTGCCACAAAGAACGCCCGGAAAAACCCAGAAAGGCGCAAAAAAGAACGCAAAAAGGAACGCAAAAAAGAACGCAAAAAAGAACGCAAAAGAACGCAGGCTAAAGCCTGCGGCTACCGGCCTTGCGGCTACCGGCCTGCGGGCTACCAGCCCCTGTTTTTTTCAAAAGGGTTTTGCCAGCCGAGAGATTTGGAATCTCTATCTTGCAGTTCTTGCTTGGCTTATTTTATTTTTCTGTGAAAGTCATTGCTTTGCACTTTCCACTCCTTGGAAGGACGTGTTTTATTTAAATATCCAAACTTCGATTGGTAATCCAAGGGATAAGTTTTCTTTCTTTGAGGACCCGCCTTCGAATTCTTACGTAAACCTTGTTCCTGTTCCGTCTACTGATAGAGCAGCTAGCCCCTATCTTGTGACGGAGCAAGAAAGTCGCTACGAATTTTGGTGGAATAGGTTTTACGCTCGTACTTCTGAAACTCGATGTTATGAAAAATATACGGCTTCAGGTGACGCGTTACTAGGTTCAACAATGGGCTGGAATTCAAAGGATTATTTTCATTTCAAAAAAGATTCTGATGGAATTTGGCTAAAAGAAAAAAATCACATTCCTTTCTCAATTACTTCCCGACTTCAAGAAGATCTTATCAAACCCAAAATTCTGGTTGAATTTAAGAGCAGGGAAAATTTTGGAGATGAGGGGTTTTCTGAAGGCTTCGATGTAAATTATACAATTGGTCGATTAAGCATTTATTCTTC
>JACPTH010000089.1 GCA_016192885.1 bacterium
GCTCCACGCTTGAAAGAAAAAATACTGCCCCGCCCGCGGGAGCCGAGCCAAGCTCACCGGATAAAATAGAAAAAGAAACGGGTTTGGAAGAACTTGATTTAAACTTTTCTTCTTCCGAAAAGGCTTTGAATTCAGATTTAGAACAACTGAGTGAACCCAAAGTTAAAATTCCAAAAGATTTTCAACTCGGAGTTAAATTCTATAATCTTGGAAAATATAAGAGGGCAAAAGCCTCTTTCCTAGCGGCCCTCTCCGAAAAACCGAATTATTCAAAAACTCATTTTTACCTGGGGTTGATCTCCGCCGAAGAAGAAGACTGGCAAGGAACACGCGATTCCCTAATTCGATTCTTGGAATCCGAACCTGATAATACTAAGGCTCTTCTAACGCTTGGAAAAGCCTACAAGTCCCTAAGAGACTGGACCGGCTTAAGTCACGCCATGAGCGAGCTCTTAAAAGCAGGCCGGGAGCTTCCATCAAAAGTGAAGATGCGAACCTTGCGGGATTTTGGCATGGCTTTAATCTTTTTAAAGAAGTATGAAGAGGCAAAGATTAGTTTGGAAAAGGCGTTTAAACTAGATCCAGGCAATTCGGAAACCAACTTTTATCTGGCAATGGGTTACTTTCACCTTCAAAACTTCATTCGCGCTGAGACTCTATTGACCAATCTGATTTCTCAGGCATCCGATAAGGATAAGTTTAAAAACCTCGCCAAATCTTTACTAGATAAGATTAAGGATAACCTCTCCAAAGGGGTTCCATCGGTCGATCAATCTCCGAATTTAATGGGAAATTCTGAGCAGGGGAATCTTTCTTCCAAAAATTCCGCGGAAGCGAAAGAAACTTTATCGCAAACAAAAGAAGAAGATTTAGAAAAACCCCCATCCAGCGTAGGAAAAATTGAATCAACTTTTTGGAGTTTTGAAAACGATAATCCAAAACCGGAGAAAGATGGGGCCTAATTAGTAAGCCTTAATTTCTCATTTGTGATTCAAGTTCTTTTAGTTTTGCCCTTGCCACAAGGTCATCGGGCTTTAAAAACACCGATTTTTTTAGACGATCGATTTCATTCCTCGCATGCCTAATAAGTTTTTTCAAAGTATTTACGTCCCGCAAAATTGATTGGTCGCCGTTTGGTAATTGCAAGGCTCTTGACCAGTCATCGAAAGCCTTCTTAAATTGATTGCGCTCAAAAAAAATCTGCCCCGAAAGTTTGAACGCGCTATAATTGTTCGGATTATAAAATTTTGACCTATCCAGGTGCCGAAGGGCTTCATCGAAATCTTTTTTAAAATAATCTATCGTGGCCGCTTGAAAATAAAAATTCGCGCGCCGGTCTTTTTGGGCTTGGTCAATTCGTTCTTCAAAACGGAAAAAAATGTTTGGTAAAGCACAAAGCAAACTACGAGAATGGAAATGACCCCGAGCCCTATCCAAAGCTGGGTTGCTTTCATTGGGGGCACCATGAGTCCGACAGGCAAACTCCTCTTTCCCGGAGGTAGCGGATCCATAGGGAAACCTCTTTCTTCTTCCTTTTTTCTTTGTTTCTTTCTATGGATTCTAGACTGACGCCTAATAAAGCAGCATCTTTTTTTGTGTCGAAATCCCCGTTACGGAAGGCCGACCTCAGGTGGGAAAAGATGGCTTCATTAAGAGGCCACTCGCCCCACATTTTTAGTTTATTGGTAAAAGCCGTTGTTGGCAAGGGCGACAGGCGAAATTTCCATAATGTCTTTGCAGAAAAAAGCGATAATTTCGCGAAAAGGGATGGTGAGATATCTTTGGAATGCTTATCTCTCCATTTTTTTAGCCAGTCTAAGGTGGAAACTGGGTCAATTTGTTGGAAAGGAAACCAATTTCTTTTGAATGCGTGCGCCAATTGATCCGGAGAAATCTCCAAAGAAACCGAAAATGAAGCCTAAG
>JACPTH010000090.1 GCA_016192885.1 bacterium
ATTGCAAGGGGTGGCCACGGGGGTTTATGGAATTAGCGCGCCAACCGAGTTTAGCGTAAAAATGCAACTTAATGAGGCATTTGCTCCGTTTTTAGGCCTTTTATCAATTCCGTCTTGTTCAATTCTTCCATCCGATTCGGAAGCCGCAATAAAGGACCAAAGCTTTTTTGAAAAACCCTTTGGAACCGGCCCTTTTCTGGTCGAAGAGCGGGAACGGGACGGTTTCATTTTGCTAACCGCGAACAGTAATTATCATGGGAATAAACCCCAGATTAAACATATCGACCTGAAAATAATCCCGGAAGTAATGAAAGCGGAAATGGATTTTGAAAGCGGAAATTTGGATCTTCTCCAATTGTACCCGTCAAACTATGACCGGTTCGCGGAGAAACCGGAGTATAAAACCTCCATCCATAACGTTCCTGCCATGAACGTGTTTTACATTGGGTTCAATAACCAGAAGCCCCCATTTAATGACGTAAGAGTCAGAATCGCTTTAAATAAACTGCTGAACCGCGAGGCAATCATTCAGGCAATTTACAAAAACAGGGCGGTCGTTGCGCATGGAAGCATACCCCCGGGAATCATTGGATATTCAAAAGACGCGCCCGGGTACAAGTATGAACCTGAATCGGGAAAATCCCTTTTAAAGGAAGCCGGATACGGGCCCGACCACCCGCTTTCCTTCGATCTTTTCCAAAAATCCTCACAAGCTGCATTTGAAATTACCCAGCTAATACAAGGGGAATTACGACCTCATGGGGTGCAGGTTAATTTAAAACCGATGGAATGGAGCGCACTAAAGGACGCCGTTAACAAGGGAGAGGCTCAGGCATTTTACATGAGCTGGTTTGGAGATTACCCTGACGGTGAAAATTTCCTCTTTCCCCTATTTCACTCAAACAATTGGGGGTCGGGAGGAAATAGGGCGAGGTTCAAGGATGAAGCAGTCGATAAATTGCTTCAGGAAGCGTTAAAAATCCAAGATGGTGGGATGCGAGAAGCGGCCTACGATAAGATTAACCGTCTAGTTTTTTCCCAAGCGCCATGGTTGTACTTGTGGCATTCCGACGAAAGTTATCTTCTCGGGAATCGCGTGGAAAAAATGTCTTTCTCCCCTCTATTTCCCGTCGAAAAGGGCCTTTCCATACGGATTAAACCGGAATGATAGTTTTTCCTGGCAAGGTTTCCGGATGATTGAGTATATCCTTAGGCGGTCTTTAGCCGCGATTCCAGTTCTCTTAGGTATTCTGGTCATTTCGTTCTTGGTTCTTTACGTAATTCCCGGAAACCCGGCGGAAGCGCTTGCTGGCCCGCGCGCTAGCCCTGATACCCTGGCCAGGATTTCAAAAGAAATGGGTTTGGATAAACCCTTGTACTCTCAACTTTTCGGATATCTTTTTCGCGTTGTTCAAGGCGATCTTGGAAATTCAGCTTTAACCGAAAAACCGGTTTTAGCTTCCATTTTAGAAAAATTCCCTTGCACTCTCAAACTTTCCCTTCTTTCGATGTTAATCTCAATCGGAATCGGACTTGGAATGGGTATTTTTGGCGCAATTTACCAAGGGACGAAAAGGGATCGGTTGTGTACAGCTCTTTCCGTGATAGGGATCAGTAGCCCCGTTTTCCTTTCGGGGTTGATTTTAAATTATTTGTTTTTGGTGAAAATTAAGGTTCCATTCCTAATAGCGGGAAGGGGAAGACATGAAAGTTTTTTTCTGTTTGTCCTTCCAGCTATTACCCTAGGGATTCGGTCCGGCGCTTTTTTGGCTAGGATCGTTCGGAGCAGCGTTATTGAAGTCCTCAATCAAGATTACATTCGAACTGCCAGGGCGAAAGGTCTTTCACCTATGCGGATTCTTTTTCACCACGCGCTAAGAAACGCTCTGGTTCCAATTATTACCGTTGTGGGGTTGGATTTTTCAAGTTATTTGAGCGGCTCGGTAATTGTGGAAACAATCTTTGGGCTTCCTGGGATCGGGAGATTAACCATGGATGCGATAAGTAAGCGAGACTACCCGGTCATTCAAGGTATAATCCTTTTTACTTCCTTTGTTTTCGTGGGAATGAACCTTCTTGTAGATATCATTTACGGTTTAATCAATCCAAAA
>JACPTH010000091.1 GCA_016192885.1 bacterium
ATCTCGATTTTTTCGTCTCACCCCTCAAAGCTTACATCCATGTAAGCTTTCGGGGAAGTTCTTCATCCTAAAGAACTTCGACGATAAATCGGATAATTTAAAATAGGGATCAGCGTTTGAGCTGTCAGTGCTTCTCACCGAATTGCCGGAATGGGGAATAGGGATTAGGGGGTGAAGATATTCGTGTCAACTCCGCCGGTATTTTTCAGGTCTATTTTTAGCTCCTTTGCGGCATCAATTATATCCTTTCCTGCATCGAAAAGATCTTTTTTTGCTTTATACAAGCTCTGAAACGAATCCTTTATTTCAAGCCCGCAGGACGCGCTTTTTACGACTTCCCAATCAAGGTCGTGAGCGGTTTTCATGTTAGCAAGGGTTTTCCTCAGTCCTTTTGCGACGGTAGGAGGCCAAACGTTGAGCCCATACCAATATGGGGGGACCACCGCTCTCCAATTCATACTTAAGATTTGCTCGTCGAGTTGGTCTAAATGGGTTTTTATTTTTACCAAATTTCCCGCCATTTTACTTCTCATTTCCTCAATTTTCTCGGCGGTTGCCGCCTTAACATCGGCAAGCATGGAATCCAGGCTGCCATGCATGTCTTGTACAATCGCAGTCATGTCCTCTTTAACCCCGTTCATTAGATCGTCGTGAGAATCGAAAACTCCCTCGATTTCCCCCACGCCGCGCCAGTGGGGATCGTTAAGCGAAGCCATGTCCTCGCGAAGAGTGACCACTTGGTTCTGGGAAAAAGTTTGGGTTTCGGACGGAAGCATTCCTTCGAGTTTCACCTTGGCCTTGGCTTCTATCAAAACTTGTCCTGTAGCGGTTTTTGAAACCACCAATTTTTCAAGGTTTTGAGCGATTATCCAAGCCTTATCGTTAAATGCTCTAGTGAGACGCGGAGGATTAAAGATGTATTTAAGCTTTTTTGTTACGACTTTTCCATTGTTTCCCCGGTGGTTTACTTCAATAGAAATATTGGATCCATCAGGGTTTTGAAAAGAATTCAATTTCGCTTGAGAAAGGTCATTTTGCAAAATGGATAGGATAAAATTCACTTCTCTTTGAGAAGCGGTACGCGCTTCAGTAATGATTCGCTGGTGGGAGAAGATTGGGGTAATTTAGGGGGCGAAAATGCCGGTATCAACTCCGTCGGTGGAAGATAGGTCGATTCTTAGTTCCCTGCTCGCATCTATGATATCCTTTCCGGCTTTAAAAAGTTCCTTTTTTGCGTTATACAAGCTATAAAAGCTCTCTTTTATCTTCATTCCGTATGAGCAACTTCTCACTTGATCCCAGTTCAATTCCCTGGCGGATTTCATCCCGGAAAGCTTCTCTTTCATTTTACTTGATGCAACGCCGATATAGCCGTATTCCCACATGTTCGGGTCAATCACGGCTCTCCAGCTCATATCCATTATCTGGCGGTCAAGGTTATTCAAGTGTCTTTTAATTTTCAAAAGATTCTCGCCCATTTTTTGCTTTACTTCCTCAATTTTCGCCGCAATACCGGCTCTTGCATCCGCCGCCAAGGAATCGAGATCGGAGTGTAAATCTTGTACAATCGCTTCCATGTCTTCGCTTACTCCGCCCATTAAATCGCCGTGTAAATCGAAAACGCCTTCAACATCACCGACGTTTCGCCAATGCGGATCGTTAACAGAGGCCATATCTTCCCGGAGAGTAACCACCTGATTTTGCGTATAGGTTTGCGCTTCGGATGGAAGCATGCTATCCAATTTTACCTTTGACTTTACTTCGATAAGAACTTGCCCCGTGGCGGTTTTAGCGAGGACCAGTTTCTCGACGTGTTCACCGATTTTCCAAGCCTGGCCGTTAAAACTGCGTGACAAGCGGGGCGGGTTATATGAATATCTAAGCGTTTTCGCTTCAGTATTCCCGTCGCTTCTAAGGTGGTTAACCTTTATCGAAATATTTGTTCCATCGGCGTTTTGAAATGTATTGAATTTCGCTTGGGAAAGGTCTTTTTGCATCACGGTAAGGATTAGATTAACTTCCTTTTGAGAAATTGCGCGGGCTTCGATTACCGTTCGCTGATGGGCAAAATATTTCATGATTTTGTACAATCCTGCGGCAACCAAGGAAAAAATGAAAAAAGCGACCATTATCTCTACAAGAGTGATCCCTGAAAACTTTTTATTTAACTTTGACGAAGGCATTGCGACTACCTTGGAGCGACAAGCAGAAAGGAACGCGTTCGCTCCCGTTTACCGCCTGCTTGAGTCCAAATTACTTTCGCATCGACTTGAACCATGTTTGTATCATTGGGGTTCCCGCGCGTAATAAACATCCAAGTCCCTTCTATTTTAAAGTCTTTGAATTTCTTTTGAACTTCAAGAACCCTTGCCAAAGTTACGGGGAACAAATCATCAGAAAGCTCGAAACTATCCGGAGGTATTTTATTTGCCGTTTTTGATCGTTCGACAATCGTTTTATAGGGCATCGCGGTCATTTCTTCCTTTATGCTTTGAAGCATTTTGTCGGCCATTTGTATTTTTTCCGTTTCGATGTTTTGCCCCGCTTGTCGGGAAAAATGGAGGTAGATGGGAACAATCGCCCCGATGAGAATAACCGTTGCGCACACAATTTCCAGTAAAGTTAGTCCTGGGCGGAAGTTGAATTTTCTGTAAGTTTTTTCCATCATTTTTTTAGAAATTCAAATGTTTTTACTTTATTGCTTACGGTAACGTAATATCTCGTTGGGTCATATTTTGCAATCGATCTAATCATTGATAAAAGGGAACTTCTCGCATGTTTGGATTTGTAATAAACATGAACTTTTCCCTGGCAATCGGAGCGATTAAATTTGTTTACAACAAGGTTCCCGTAGATTTTTAGCTCGGAGCCAAGGGAGTTGATTATTCCGCGGTCGCCATATAAGCACGCATGGACTTCAATATCGTTGAACTTATTTATTATCGCTCCATTTCTTGCAATCAGCGAAAAAATTGTCGGGTTTCCGTCTGAATCATATTCCCGCGCCAAAATATTCGAGGAAAGATGGATATTTCCTGCGGCGACAATCATACCTCTTCCCATTACCTTTAAAGGGCGGTCGATCCAAAGATTATCATTAACAAAAGTTACTCCGTCGCAGATGAAAACCTGTTCACCTCCGACTTCCTTAAGTCGAGAGTCAATATCATTTTGAAAGTCAATAGAGGTCGGATAATAGTAGCTTGCTTTCTTGACGTATTGCTGAGGGGAATATAAATTAGCGGGGAAATTTTTCGAATAATTTGGGTCCCATAAGGTTTCCGGGTTCTCTCCTTCTTCCCATGGGGGGTATTTGCAATATCCGTACGGCTCTTCTTCCGTGCCTTGCCATGGCCATGGGAAAGCAAATGCGAACCCATAAAACCAAGGCGGAAAAGGGGGAATGTAAATTTTTACGATTAAGAATTTGATGTGACTGAAACGCTTGTACAAATTCCCTTCGGCCTTTAGCGACATCGGAAACTCCAAATGGTAATTCCCGAAAAGAAGAGTGCGAGCATATCTAGGCAACAAAGTCGGAATCCAAAGGCCGCTGTCGCCGTAGTAAGGCCAGTCCCAGCCGTCGCCTCCCCAGGGGTTCCACCAGACTTCCTCAACTTTCGGGACAAGGCTATGACTCGATCCGTCTTTATGATTTAAGAGAAGAGAGGCCATTTCCATTAACTTAACGTTTGACAGACTATCGGGGTCGATCATTGAGATGTTAATCGTCATGGATCTGGTACCATTGATTCTAACCAATCCGGGAAGCATTGCTTTCCTGCTGATTTCCTTTAAATCAAGGCTCAGGATTCCCTGAAGCGATTCCCACAAATCGGGGAGCGCGGGAAGATTATGTATTATTAACGCTCCATCCCCGTCATTCAAATCGATTCGATCGTTTCCTTCCCAGTTCTCAGAGATTTCAGCGTCCGGGTCTTCAAAAAGTTTTGCCGAATTTGCCACAAAAAATGTGTAATCGGGAGCTATGGGTTGAATGTCAGCGACACGGAATTCACGTTGCATAATTAATGTTTTCTTAATCGTCGGTCCGGGGCCTGGAAAATGGGGCTGATAGTCAACGTCAACTTTCACCTCGATGATACCCTGCTTTTCCATCGAAACTCCCCACGACAAGATACCCTTAAAAAGGGTGAATTGTTCGGGTAAAAGGCCGTAAATCTGATCTTGAAGCTTTTGCTTTAACTCGTTTAAATCAATGCTTACGCCCAAGTCGCCAATAATATTCTGGGCAAGCCCGCGCCACGTTACGTCTAAACCTAGGGCGGATAATATTTGACTGAGAATCGCTCCGATAGGGATTGGAATGGGGATTATTATGGGGGGAATAGTCGCGAATTCCAAGGTAACGGTTTGAACGCTTGGAACCCCGGCAAAAATGCTGGTGTTAGGAATAAGCTCCATTAAATCAATTGTGAAAGTTAGACTTTCGGAGTTAACGTCATTGAGGAGTTTACCTAGAAAGCCTGAAATTCCCGCGAGCGGAGTAGTAATCCCGCCGATTTCATAATTCGGGTTATTTGCCAAAATCCCAAAAGCATTTAGGATTTTCCCTTTCACTTTAATATGGGTCTTTCCGCCCATCCCCTCGGTCATTTTATTGAGCCAAATCAGCGGGGAATTTGGGGATCCTGAATCATATTGAATACCTTCATCGTAAATGGTTTTATAAACGGGGTTGCTAACTAAGTCGAGGGAAATATCGAGTCCGTTGCTAATGGCGGAATTTTTTGCTTGGATTGGGTCGAGATTTCCTCCCACAATGGCTGTTGGAATCCGAAATTGCATAAACCAATTTTTGAAAAAAGAGGAAGGGTTATTTAATTGAAGGGCATCGTAGAAGCTTTTATAGTCATTCATCGATT
>JACPTH010000092.1:0-544 GCA_016192885.1 bacterium
GGAGGGCCGATCATAACTACCGGGGGGGCAACCGCAATTTCAGGAAGAGAGCGTCCCTCCATAAGTTCGGGAATACTTCGGGGATTGAAATTCCGGAATGAACCGGGGAGGGCGGAGGGCCCGGACATTGGGGATTTATCTATTACATCGTCTTTGTTGACGGTTTTCAGGCTGCTGGCGGTTTTTCCGCTTCCAATAAATATGAAGAAGGCAATTCCTATTAAGAACAGAATCCTAAGAGATGAAAAAAACCACCGAAAACCTTTTGGTTGAAAAAATGACACTGATTTTGCCTTCGGGGGCCATGGAATTAAAGCATTTTTAGTAAAGGAAGCGGATTCTGAGTTCGGCCATTTTTGCGAACTTCAAAATGCAAATGATTTCCGGTAGCCGTGCCGGTTGATCCGACGCTGGCAATTACCTGGCCTGCCTTAACAAATTGGCCCTTTCGCACCTTAAGAACCGAACAGTGACCGTAACGCGTTGAGATACCGTTTGCGTGTTTAACTACCACACGTTTTCCGTACCCACGAAGCCAGCCGGA
>JACPTH010000092.1:557-2225 GCA_016192885.1 bacterium
GATGGCGCACTGGGTGATATCTCCAACCATATCGATCCGTCAAGTTTCCTCTAACCGGAGCGAATAACCCTGTTCGCTCTGAATGAATTCCCTTTTGAGGGGCAATTACCTTTCCTAAATTAACCTCAGCTCTTCGACTTGTAATTTGAAGAACTCTAAACATTCGCTTATTTACGGGAACTTGAAGCTTTTGCCCGGCATGAATTTTTACCCCGGAGCGATTGTTTTCAATAATTTGCGAAATGGACGTATGATAATCTCGGGCAATTTTGGAGATGTTTTCCCCTCTTTTCACCGTGTGACTTACGATTCGAATCTCTTCTTGAGCTTCGCTCTTTTCGAGTGATTTCAAAATTTTAATTTCCTGGGCGGGTTTGTTCTTTAAATCTTTCTTTTCATTTTCGATTTTTACGCTGTGTTCTTTGTTTTCCCGCGGAGAAACTTCTTTTGTTGAGAGTTTGGTCGCTAACGAAACCATTTTAATGGGTTCAATTTTTACCATTTCCAGTTTCGAACTATTCTTAAGCTTTGGGATTTCCGATTGGGTGGAAGGTATGATGACCAGATCTTTTCGTAAGGGTTCCGAAGAATTCTCGCTCTTCACAATTTGCAATTTTTTCCATGAAGAACCCAATGGAATTGTGATTTTTTGCCCTTCGAGAAGGAAGGAATTTTTCAAATCATTAATTTGAATTATGTCTTGAAGCGGAATGCTAAATTTTGCCGCAATTTTTGAAAGCGAATCCCCTTCTTTTACGGAATAGGCCATTCGATCAATGGAAACGGGAATCCTCAATTTTTGCCCGGCACGCAAAGACACATTCTCAAGTATTCCGTTGGCCTGCCTGATTTGGGCTTGATCGGCGTTGAAGGTCTTGGCCACTTGAGCAACTGAATCCCCTTTTCTTACTTGGTAATCAACAAAATTTTCCGTAGAGGCCAACAAAATTTCAGGTTTTGAAGGTATCTCGGAAACGGCCGCGCCTCGATTTATCCGGGAAGGTTTTTCCACTTTTGGATGCACCTGGGAAACCATTTTATTAACTTGCTTGACAATAGTTAAGCTATGATCGTCTTCGGTTGTGGAAACAGTGGGGGAGGGTGCTTTCGAGTAGATTAAATTGCTTTTCGGTTCATCTAAGGAAAATTTCTTTTCAAACGCATTATTCTTAAATTGTCCGGTAATATCGAATGCGGTTGCGTTGACTTCGCCAAAAAGACGATCGATAGCGATTGCGGTTGTTTCGATTGCGATTATTGCGAAAAGAACCAACACAAAGTAGTGCCTAGGCCTCAGTTTTTTCCCCACAATGCTCTCCTTGCTCTCTTAGGATTGGTCTCCGGAGGTGTTTCCTAAAGACCGCTTCGGCTTGGATTTTGCGGGATTCATGCCTTTAACCCGCGGTCAAGGGCCACGATTAATTTCATCGGCAATACCGAGCTCAAACTTTAGAAAGGTTCGAGAACAGTTGTAACCAGTAAGAGATTTGGTAAGCGTTCAGCAATCAGCTATCGGCTAAAAGCACTGAAAAATGCGGTTTAAGAGTGCAAAGAGATTTGAAATGTTGAAGGGTTCTCAAAGTTTGATTCTTAATTGAAGTGGTGTGGTGGCTAAAGAGATTTGTTCGCGGGATGCTGACTACCTGCTCAGGGCAAACGGGAACCTTA
>JACPTH010000096.1:0-9978 GCA_016192885.1 bacterium
GGGTCGAGCGAGACGGATACTTTATTTCGAAAAATTTTTCCGGAGAAAATTGTACCTGCGGTCACCCAATAGAAATCCTGCAATAGCTAATGGCTCCTCGAAATTTTGATTGGGGTCCCCCTTCTGAAGCTTTTTTTGATTGGCTAAAAGATTGGGCGCCCTACGGATTGATCATTTTTTTCCTGGGCATGGGTTTCATAATATTGCTTGATTTTTCGAGTTTTGAAAAAAAAGACCGATATTTCCCATCTATTTTATCATCGGCCCCGATGCCTGAAACCCCTGGAATAGAAGCGGAGGCTTCTTTTCAATTAATTTCATCAGCGACGGAAGCATTTCGGCCCATTTTCCACGTTCAAACGGGAGCTTTTGGCGATGAGGATATGGCGCGAAAGACGTTCGAAAACATTTCCGGACAAGGGTTCATCGCTTCTTTAATGATCCCTGACGAGCAGTTCGAAATGTACAGGATTGTTTTAGGCCCTTACAAAACGGAAGCGGAAGCCGATTCCATCACGCGCAGTTTGAATGAAAAAGGTTTTCCAAGTTTCGTGGTAGAATCCCCATGATCGATCATTCCCTAAAAAGATGGTATTGCAAAAAAGACTATGACAAATTAACTCTTTATGAGAAAATACTTTCACCTTGAAACATTCATTTCCTTTTTTGAAACTTCTTTAAATTTAAGGAGGAACCTCCGTGAGAACATCCCCGAGTTCCGCGGAAACGAGAAGTTCGTTAAAGTTTCTATCGCCGTTTTTATTTTTTTTCGTTCTGTTTCTTTTGTTTCCCATTTTTTATTCGCTTTATTTGAGTTTTTTTGATGCGTCTGAAGGATTTGGCCTTTCTAATCTAAAATGGGTTGGTTTTTCAAATTACGTTCAAATCCTAGGATTTCACTTTCAAGACGGTTCCATAAAACTAAATGACCCGGCTTTTTGGTGGTCTCTCGTTGTAACCGCTCTCTACGGCGGCATTTCAATTCCCCTTGGAATTTTCGCTTCATTGGGCCTTGCGCTTCTTCTTCATAACAAGTTGTTCGGAAAAAACTTTTTCCGAAGCGCCTTCTTCCTTCCAAATATTCTTGATATGTTGGTTGTCGCTACGATTTGGGCAAGCATTTACGCTCCACAATACGGTTTTCTAGCTGTACTCACAAAAAATTTCCTTGGGGAGAATCAATTTTTTTTCAAGGAAGGCATGTTGGCAAACCCTTATACGGCTCTTCCGGCGGTAATTTTGGCGATGGTTCTTAAGGGAGCCGGGTTTGGGATGGTCCTTTTCCTTGCCGCGCTTCAAAATATACCGGATAGCGTTTATGAAGCAGCCGACATCGACGGAGCCTCAAAGTTTCAGCAGTTTTGGTTGATTACCCTTCCGCTTCTTCGCCCGATAATTTTTTTCATGTTCATCACGGGCATTATAGGTTCTCTGAACGCCTTTTCGGAAATTTACGCGATGACGTCTGGGGGGCCTCAAATTGTTTTGGGGGAAGAGACCCTTGGATCCACAACGGTTTCCGGCTTCTATTTGTACCAACAATTTGAAAGCGGTCAATACGGATATGCGGCGGCAATTTCTTATGTTCTTTTAATGGTTACCGTTATTCTGACGTGGATTCAGCAGCGGTTTTTCCCCGCGGAAAGCCATTGAGAGGAGGGAAAAGATGATCGGTTTTTCTCCGTTCAGAATTGTAGCTTTTGCGGTTCTTCTTTTGATTTTGGTCGTCGGAGGAACCGCCATTATCGAGCAACTTCTTCGGTTCGGCTCAATGGTAGCCGCGCTATTTTTCGCCTCGACCATGGGGTTTGAAAGCGGCTCAAACAGCTCCAAGGCCGCTGGGGAGCTGATGCTAAAATTCGCTCCCGTTTGTACTGGAACGACTTACGTGGTCTTGACCGTAATTGTGATGTTGGTTTTGACCCGTTGGATGCGGACCTCCATTCAAAACCGCGGGAATTTTTTACGGACGATGTTTTTGTATGAGTCTCTTATCATTGGTTCCGCCATTGTCCTTTTTCCGTTCTTTTGGATGCTTGCAACTTCTTTCAAACCCCAAGGGACCGAGTTAATCATGAAATCCAACCCCTTCGATGTCATTCCCGATGAGCCAACGATTACCAATTTCAAAAAAGTGTTAAAGTTAGATGCCCCTCCCCCCGGCGAAACGGGAAGCGAAATTAGTCCAACCACGGTTGAAAACCAAAAGAATTTTGGAACGTTTTTCAAGAACAGCCTGATTATTTCTACAATAGCGGCATTTTTCGTCACCCTTTTTTCCGCGATGGGGGGATACGTATTCGCGAAAAAGGAACTTCCTTACAAAAAAACTCTCTTCGCTTTTTTTATGGGAACCATGATGATTCCCGGAATGATGTACATGGTCCCGCAGTTTTTTATTATTTGCAAACTTGGGTTATTTGGGACAAGATGGGCAATGTTTCTTCCGCATCTTGCTTCCGTGTTTGGCGTTTTCATGTTCAAGCAGTTTATGGACACAATTCCGACCTCTCTGATTGAGGCAGCCAGAATTGATGGAGCGAGCGAGTATCAAGTATTTAGGGTTCTCATTATACCGCTTTCCATGCCTATCGCCCTTACCTTATTTTTGCTCACGTTTTTATTTCATTGGTCCAATTTTTTGTGGCAACTTATCGTAACTGATTTTGAGGCACCCTTAAGCATAACTTTACCCGTAGGTCTCGCCCTTTTTAAAGGCCAGTATAGCATGGACCTAAGCTTGATAATGTCGGCTTCCTGCTTTTCAATAGTTCCGATAGTAGTGCTTTTTCTCTTCGCACAACGCTATTTCATTGAGGGGATGACTTCCGGAGCGGTAAAAGAATAACCCGGGGAATAGACCCCGACAAACCGCATCCGGGAAGGCAAAATCAAAGCTTGACCCGTTTTTATAGCATCTGGTATACTGAGCGACCATTTTACAGTTTGGATGATGAGAAGGAGGATTAAGGAAAAGTATGAGGTATCGGATTTTCTACGGCATTCTTTTTCTTGGACTCCTTGGCAATTTTCTTTTTTGTACAGGTTGCGGTGGGAACTCGCCCAAAAAGCAGGCTGTTTCTTCCGCCCCATCATTAAAAATCGAAACATTTTCTTCCAAGGAGGGTTTACCAAGCGATTACGTCACCGGACTGGCCTATTTTGGAGGGCAGATTTGGGTTGGGACCAAATCCGGGATTGCCAGATATGATGGGGTAAATTGGCAAATCCATGTGCGAAAAAACACAAATGCGCTTGGTTCCGATCTTGTTGAAGACATGGTGGTAGCTGAAAACGCCGTCTGGATTGCGACCGACAATGGAGCGACCAAATTCGACGGAAAGACATGGTCTTCGGCTTTTACCGGCGGGCGCGCCCGATCGGTTTCCGCAAAAGGCACGGTCATTGTGGTCGGAACGGCCCATGGAATTGAACAATCCACCGGCGGGGCTTTTACCACTTACGGGAAAGAGGGGGCCGGGCTAGTTTACGAAGAAGTAAATGCGGTTTCTTTCGACGCCCAGGGGCAACTCTGGGTAGGAACACGAGCGGGGATGGCCAAGTTAAATGGGACTACCTTCCAAAATTTTACCGGCCCCGCTAAAAGCGTCGTCGGAAATTCCTTGGTAGATGTTCCCCCAAACCCCCCGAATTGCCAACTCATCGGGAACAACATAAATAAAATAGCCCCATATAAAGGTAAATTGGCAATCGGAACCACTTCAGGGCTTTCGATTACCGATATGATGAACCAATGGAACTCATACACTTCCGCCCATAAAGATTGGGTTCAACGGGGAGCTACCATTGTCGAGGAAGAGATCGCCGGAAATAGTTCAATGCCCGGAAATTCAGTTGCCGCGCTTATGGTTGCTCCAAATGATTCGGCGTTATTCGTCGGAACCAATAAGGGACTGGCAATTTTGGCGGATGAGAAGTGGATAGACCTTCAGGGGAAACTTGGAGATCTTGGGTCAAAAGCCGTTACTAGTTTAGCTTTAGACGGCAATGTACTTTGGGCGGGTACTCCCAGCGGACTTTTCAAGGTAACGGGAATCGATCAATTCCTGCCGGCACCAAGCCCTAGCAAGTAAATAAAAAGCAAAAAGCAAGGTTGGAATTCTGAAACTGGGATAAGCGCTGTATGTACTTGTTTCCTTCCCCCACCAAGCAAGATACTAGGGACTTCCTGGTTCTCGTGGTTTTCTCAATTTCAGCTACTTTTCTTTTTTCATTTTTTTCCGAAAATTCATTGGATTTTTCTCGAGCTGTTCCCCCCGGGAAGGCCTTAATTGAAGCCAGATTTGACCAAAACGGGCAAATTTGGGGGGAGCCCTTGGCGGAGTATGGGCCAATCTCCCCCAAAAATGTGAAAATTAACAACTCTTCCAAGGAGTTTCTTCTCGCATGCCCGGGAATCGGCCCCGCAATGGCCAATCGGATAATTGAAGAACGTGAAAAAATCTATTTTGCGAGTTGGGAAGATTTTGAAAAGCGAGTTCGAGGAATAGGTCCCTCAAAAATATCCGAGTTAAAGAATGCCGGAGTTACAATTGGCCCATGAGCTCTGATGGGCCGAATCTTTTACCAAAGAATAACAAAAGGGAAAAAAATCCGCGACCTGAGATTTTACCTCTTTTCACGGCCGCTTTTATCATCGGGTTAGAACTAAACTCACTTTTTTCCATTCACCTTGAATGGGCATTTGTTACCCTAGCTCTAGGTTGCGCGGGAATTGCGTTCCTTCTTTCATCAAGAAATGGAATCCCATGGTTTTTTTTACTGATTTCAGGAGTTTCCGCGGGCGGATTCGTTCATTCCATGCGTATGGTTCCGACCCCTCACTTGGATTTAATTTCCGAATTTGACGGTGTTTCTGGGATGGTTCAAGGTGAAATGGTTGGCGAACTAAAGTTTCGGAAAAAGGGAGGAACCAGTTTTTTTCTTGACTCTGCCCGGCTTTTGACGGCATCACAGACAATTTTTCTTCCGTGGAAAATTAAATGTGAAACCGCCTCTCTCTCCTTCATTCCGGAGCCAGGCCAGAGATATCTTTTGAACGGGGTTTTGAAATTCTCCCCAAACCCCGTTCGATTGCAGTTTAGAGCCTCGACTATTTCGCAGGCAACCGATCAAATTCATTTTGGATTGCTTGTAGGCTTTATTCAAGAGAGGGTTCGAAGCGGGATAAAAAGCCTTCTTTCTCCGAAACATCAGGCCCTTATGTTGGGTTTCCTTCTTGGGGATACAAGCTATTTAACCAGGGATGTGAGAGATCTTTTCCGGATTACCGGAATAACACATCTCTTGGCCGTCTCAGGCCAACATATTCTTGTGCTTGTTTTTATTTTCTCCTCGGTTTTATGCTGGGCCGGAGTTCCTCCGTTCTCCCGCGGGATTCTTTCAATCCCGATCCTGATTTTGTTTAGCTTCGTTACAGCGGGCCAACCCTCCGTTTGGCGCGCAATCGCAATGTACTCGGCGGGAGTTTTAATAACGAACCTTGAGGCTAATCCCGGGCCAATGAGACCCATTTCCCTAGCGGCATTCGGAATGCTTCTTGTTCTTCCCGATTGGATTCACCACATCGGTTTTCAGTTAAGCTTTTTGGCCGTTATTGGGATTGTAATTGGGCGCCCGCCGATTGAAAGATTTCTTTGCAATTTTAAAATCCCGCTTATTCTTTCTCGCTATTTAGCAATTTCTTTCGCGGCGAATTTTGCCACTCTCCCGCTTGCGGGATACCATTTTGGATATCTTCCAATTGTTTCATTCCTAGTAAATCCGTTAGTTGTTTGGTCTTTTGGGTTAATCCTGCCGATGGGAATTGCTTTGGCCGCGTTAAGCCACTTCTGGGTTGCCGGGGGAGTAATCGTTGCGGCATGCCTGTCTCTCATTCTTGATTGCTTTCAGAGCATAGTACAGTTGTGTTCAGTCCTTCCAATGGCAACTATTTCAACCCCTTGGCTTACGGGAACCACCACCGTTTTGATATATTCTCTAATGCTTTTTTTTATTGAGAAGGCCGGTCCGATGGGAAGAAAATGCCACCAAGCAGCTTCGAAATCAATTGAACCGGTTTTGGGAAAAAAGCCTAATCCAATTCGGAAAGAAGTCGAATCCTTTGCCGGCTCTCTTTTAAACGATCCCTTTAAGTTACAAGTTATCGACCAAAAGCTTTCGTTAATTCGGAAGCGCCCCCTTAAAAGAATAGAACCACTTGATGAAACGAGTTTTGACGGGAATTCTTGCACTAATTTCCCGGTAAACAAGCTTTTCCTGGAAAGCCAAAACCTCTTTTTTCGCTTGGAAGATTTGTCTTCATTAATTTTGCGGAAAAACCCGGATTTATTGCTTCAAAGTCAGGTTTTTTGCCTCGCGCTTTTGGATTCGGAGTTCTTGGGTAGAATTCCCTCTAAACTAATACCGCCACCGACTCCTTTAGACATCGAGATTAAGGTGAAAGTAAAGAATAGGCATTTGGCAACCGTTCTAACCGCGGAGGCATTTTTTCAATTACCATTAATTGGTCGTACAAATGACTCAAGGTTGAAAGATGTCATTTTAAAGACCCGACAAATTCATCAATACGGTGCAAAAATGTTAGGAAATTTTTTTGAAAATGAATGCTCGAAATTCGAAAAAGAGCATTTCGCTTTTCGAAGAACCACCTTAAAATGGTGCCAAGAAGCTTTTTTGAACCTGAAGTGAATTTTTGCTGCAAATGCCGCTTAAATGGAAAGTTCTTATCTTTTCAATTATTAGGGGTAATTCAATGATTTTTTGTGGTAGAGATTTCTCCCTTCGAAATGACAACACTGTTTGTCATTCCCGACCTAATGGCCTGAAAATTTGAGGATCACACATATAAAACCATGCCATCGAATGCATTTTCAACTTCGATTGGCCAGCAGATTTCCCGAAGGATTTGTCTGGTCAGAACCAGCTTCCGATTCAGAAAGTCGTCGTCATACATAGGATCATGATGTGTGACTAACCATCTTTTGACACCCGCAAGTTTCGCAAGGATGCAGACGTTCGACACCGAAGAATGGCCCCATCCTATCTTTTTCGAATACTCATCATTGATGTATTGAGCCTCGTGAATCAGTATATCTACTTCAGATAAAAAATCGATGGTATTTCGGTAGGGAGTAACGATCTTATGGGTTATGTCAATATTGTGGGGTGCTCCTATATACCCCCCGAAAATTTCATTATCCGTGATGTATCCGACAGTCTTGTTGCCGATTCCAATCTTGAATCCGACCGTGGCGCCTGGGTGATTGACCAGGTTCCAGAAAACAGCTACATCTCCTATTTTCACAGGGCTGTCTATCAGATTCTTAAACTCCATTTTAGAATGCATGTCCTCGAGCTGAACGGGGAAATAGTCACGATCGAGCTCAAAATCACTTTCTTCAATCCCCTGTGCGATTTCTCCCGCAAATGTTTTCGCTTCAGCAAAAAATCGCTCCGTAACCTCTTTTAAATTTGCATCCGCTTTTATCACTTTTTTCATTCTATCATTCCCTGCTACCAGAAGTATTCCTGGATCACACCGACTCAATTCATAAATGACCCGTAACAATCTGGTCATATCGACCGGTTTTGGCAAATGCAGGTCGCAACCGGCTTCCTTTGCCCTCTCAGCATCTTCTTTGTATGCGAAAGCGGTTAACGCGATGATGGGTGTTGGGGTGACATTATTCTCTTTTTCCCATAGCCTTATCAATCTCGCGGCGATATATCCGCCCATGACTGGCATCTGCATATCCATTAGTACAATATTGTATTTATTGGTTTTAAATTTATTAAACGCGACTTCCCCATTCTCGGCTTCGTCTATCAAATATGGTGTTTTCTTAAGAAAAAACTTAATCAGCAGCCTGTTGGTTTCATAGTCATCCACAAGAAGAATCCGCAAAAACCTTTTGTCTATGGGAATTTCCGTGGCATGGGCCTGTTCATTGTGCAAAGTAATCACGGCGCTCACCTGTTGTTCAGTTGGCAGATCGAAGGGAATAACAAACATAAAAGCGCTTCCTGCTCCAAACCGGCTCTTAGCCCAAATACGACCGCCCATCATGTCAAGAAGTTTCTGGGTAATGCTCAAACCCAATCCTGTCCCGCCATATTTTTGTGAAATCGTATCGTCCGCCTGCTCGAATGGCATGAAAATGCAATCAATCCTGTCCTTCGGAATTCCAATGCCCGTGTCATTAACACAAAAGAGAATCTCTCCCCTCTGGTCGGGGTTCATCGATACATTTAAGTCAATATGGCCCTCGCCCGTGAACTTGATTGAGTTCCCAATGAGATTTAACAAGATACGTCTCAGGCAATGCGGCGCGCCGACAATATATTTCGGAACATCCGTTTCAACCCTGTGGTTAAGTTCCAAACCCTTTTCCCGGACGCGGCTCCCCATGATTGAAACAATTTCTTCAATAATCCTGGTCAAGTCGAACGCAAGTTTCTCAACATCAAATTTCCCGGCTTCTATTTTTGACAAATCTAAAATGTCGTTGATTAATAGCAGAAGATGGTCCCCTTCTGTTCTGAAAATTCTGACATATTCCGTCTGTTCCTTGTTTAGAGGTGTCTGCTCCAGCAGGTCTGTTACACCAAGTATGACATTCATGGGTGTCCTGATTTCGTGGCTCATATTGGCAAGAAACATGGATTTCGCTTGTGAGGCTTGCACTGCTTTTAACCTGGAGATGCCTAATTCTTTAATAAGGCTTGCCAATTTAGAAACCATGAAAGAGAAAGAAACAAAAATGAGCCCCCGCAGATGGTTGTTCTTTTTCGCCATTTTTGACATGCAAAAGAAAAGTTGTATGAACCTAATCTGACACTTTGTGGTCGGACGCTTTTTTTCGTGGGCGCCCCGCACGAAGGCGGGAATCCAGGAATCTACCCCTATTTATTGTGCCGTTACTGAAAATGGTATAGTGTCCTTCCAAAAAATCGGGAAGTTTCTTATAATTGAATCTATGGGCCTTACTTTCTGCCGACTTCCGGTAATGATAATTCTGTTACTGCATTCTCTAGCCCAATCGGCGAGTGCGGGTATTTTTTCGACTGCATTGGCGAAAGCGCAAAAAACTATGCAAAATGCATTTCAACTAACTTTTTTGCCGAAAGTTCCCGTGATTTTTTACAAGCATAGTTTCAAGGTTATGTTCGATCATGTTGAAACTTCGATTAATAATTTGTCGTTAACTTATAATTCACGACAAATCACAAAAAAAGATCTCCAGGACGACAAGGCTACGCACATCAAAAAAAGCGCGGAATTGGCCTTGCACATTAAAAGTCTTTTTGGTCCTTCTATTTTGGCCTATGGGTTAACCATGTTTGTTGGTTTGTTTAAAGAGTTGATTGACGGGTCGTTTTTAAACCCCGGAGGCCATAGAGAGAAAGCTGATTTGGCTGCCGATCATGTAGGAGCGATGGCGGTTTTCGGAAAAGATCGTTTTGAAGGGGCTCTTCAGAAAAAGCTTCCGCATTTTATAAAACAGCCTTCCTCCATTCCATTGCCGAACAAAAGTCAAATGAGTCAATCTCAACAAAAGCAGAAGCTACTGGCAGAGTATTATCAGGCTGTTCAAGAGCAAAATATTGAGAAAGCGAAAGTTATTCAAGAACAATTGAAATTGATTTCTCCACAATGAGCGTTGATTTTCAGGTTTTCACTGATGAGTCACAGGCTAGAAAAGCGCTTGTTTCTTTTTTGGAACCAGGGTGCGCGGAACGGTGGTTCGTTTTCGATAGCCCCGATCCGAACCCTGTAAACAACTGTCTTTGCTGGCATGACTATAGAAACTTGAAGGGTGCGGTAAGCGCCTCCATTAGGTTTTCTCTTCTTGACCTTTCCTACCATCAACCATTTTCCGGCATAAAACGACTTCTTTTCAATTTTTTCGGGGCCAAAATCCACAAATCGGTTTACATTTCTCCGAAGGTAATTAT
>JACPTH010000096.1:9992-11954 GCA_016192885.1 bacterium
AATTATTGACACATTATTTCCCTCTCTTTTGACCATTCAACAAGGCGTTCTTTTGGGAGTGCGCGCGGGAATCGCTCTCCACGATCATTCCGGACGAAGATTTCGTTTAGGGCGAGTTGTGATAAAAGCCGGCGCAACAATCGGAAGCGATGCGGTAATAGGGCCAGGTGTAGAAATCGGAGAGCACGCCATTGTTGGAATGGGAGCTGTGGTTCTTCGGGACGTCCCCCCCGGAGCTCTGGTTTTGGGAAACCCGGCCAGAGTGGTTAATCGGATCGGCGGAGAAATGTAATGTTGGACCAAGGAAGCAGAATTTCTTCAGTTTTAAAATTTTTTTTTCATCAGTTACTTGCGGTTTTCGGAAAAAAATCATTTCATTTTCCTTTGGCAATCTATGTTTATTTGACTTTTTCGTGCAATCTTAGATGCTCTTATTGTGACGACGGGTCAGGCCACAAGTTTCCTGAACTCTCAAAATCGGAACTTTCTCCAAACCAATGGCGGTATCTTTTTAATCTCTTGGTCAAATTTTCCGATATTCTGATGATATCAGGCGGGGAACCCATGATGTATCCTCAAATACAGGATATAATCAAACATGCCCGCGAGGCAGGATTTACTTTCATTTCCTTGAATACCAACGGGCTTCTAATTACTCCGGAAATCGTAAATTCGGTTGATTCAATAATAATTAGCCTGGACAGCTTGAATAAATCTCGTTCCGACAAAATCTGGAACAGTCCGGGGGCTACGGATCAGGTGATAAAGACCCTCGATCGGCTTTCCGGGTTTTCAAAACCTACGCTTTTGGTAAATAGCGTAATTTTACCAGGGAATATTGAAGACATACTTGAGGTCATGAATTATTGCGGACGCAAAAATATTACTTTTTCCGCCGGTCCAGCTCTCCATAAAACAAAACCTGTCCCCGGTCTTTTGGGAAACCCTAGATACAAAGAATTATTGGAGAAAATGATTAAGGCCAAACGAAACGGGCAAAAAATTGCGGCGTCCGAAAAATACCTAAAAGGGGTAGGGAATTTTAAGCGATTCAATTGCCATCCCTTGCTGGTGTGGCGAGTTTATCCCGACGGCGGATTAGTCTTTCCCTGCAGTCGAATTGGAAAAACCGCGGGAAACCTTATTAAGAAACCAAATCCCATCGGATTATTAAAAAAAGCGGCGGGCGGTTATTTTTTTGAAACAAACTGCGGCGAAAACTGCCCGCTTTCATGCTATATGGATACTTCTTATATGGTCCAACGGCCGCTTGAATTAATGAAGGAGGGCTTCAATCGTTTTCATATGTTTTCCCATTTTCCCCAATCGAAAGTTTAAATCTTAGAACCTCGGAAGGAAACACCGTAACCTTTTGATTTACAACTTTTATTCCGATCGTGTTCCTAAGACGTCATCCATCCATTGGAGATACTTGTAATAGCCTCGTTCAATCGGAATTGATAGCATTTCGGGGACTTGATAAGGGTGAAAAGACGTAATTCGCTTTGAAAGTTTTTCGAAAACATCCACTCTCGTTTTTATTATCATTAGTACTTCATCGCCCTTTTCTATTTTATTTCCCCATTCGTAGATTGAAAAAACCTCAGGAATTATGCTTACGCAAGCCGCCAATTTTTCGATGATTAAAACTTCCGCGATTTTTTTCGCAATTTCCTTATCGGGAGCTGAAACCAAAACGATGCATTTATCTGTCATAAGAGTTTATTAAAAAATCCGAGTTCTAAATTCCTCGGTCCTCCCTTGAGAAAAGATAGCGTAATAATATTTGTAAAACCCCTGCCTGTCAATCCACCTGTTCCACCCAGTAATTATCCATTTGTGAGTTGGTACCGGTTTCCGCGACATATCGTTTTGATTATCCATGTTATGGGCTTTCAAAGCCAGTATCTTCTCGGTATTCTAGTATGTGTTCTAAAAGAGCATCCCAGCTTCCCCAGACAA
>JACPTH010000097.1 GCA_016192885.1 bacterium
CAAAACACAAAACTCCCAAGTGTACAATACCCCCCGATCATATTTTTTTCCACAAAAGGAGTGAAATAGGAAAAACCTTTTGCGGAAACCTGTGCAACTACTGATTAATTCAAGCATTTTTCAACTCACCGAGAATTGCTGTTCCACCCACAACAATTCTCAGTCAAGGCAAAAATTCTTTCTGATTCGCACTGACAGCTCATCTCGTTCCCATGACTCCTCGCTCGAAGTGCTTCACACCGAGTGCTTCACACCGAGTGCTTCACACCGAATTTCTGACAAGAAAACCTAAAAATCATAGACAAGTTCAAGATAGGAAAAACTTTGATTTTCCTCGGCTCCAAAAGAATTTGCAACAACGTTACCACCCTTGAACCTGCTCGCGAAAAAATTTGTTTAACAATTTTTTTCTACAATGTAGCTTCCAATTAATTCAAGAGCCCTTCCCAAATCGGTTTCCCCGCCAGAGGCTCTTGCCGTAAAACCATTCACGGTACCAGTATTTGCGGTTGCGCCACCACCGGTATACCAGCGATCCGCGCTTTCAGTCAAATGAAGCCGGTGGTAATCGAGTCTAACTTGCATTCTGGGGTTCGGCTTTAAGATCAACGGGGTAAAAAAATCTTTTGAATGAAACATGGCAAAAAAAGTCTTGTGATCTCCATCATCCGGATTCGAATCCCCTGAGCTTTGGTTTAAACCCAATCTGAACCATGGTTTCCACCGAGACTTGGGCCATTGAAAACCCCCTTCAATGGCGTTGGCAAAAGCTTTGTGGGCAAGCTCATACCAGTTCCCTTGTTGAACAACCGCCCAAAGCAAAGTGTTAATTTTGAAACCGGATTGCTCGTAGACCCCCACAGCCGATAAACCGTATGTTCTTACGCTTACATCAATGCCGTTGACCGAAATCACCGCCGTTTTTTTTGCACCGTAACAGAATTATCCGCCCTAGGGGCAACAACCGAACGGTTATCATCGTAGTTGTAGCAGAATAGTTGAACCTCTTGATTGGGAAAGAATGTGTTGTATTTGAATGTTCCAGCCAAAGAAATGACCTTTATGTCATTCATAAGGAATAATCATTATCAAGTAAACTATTATTTGCTAAGAAGGTGTTCCAATTTTCGTAACGAAAGATGTCTGTTACCGAAACAAGCCATTCTCCAGATTTTTTAAAGGGTTTGTTCGGAGATGATTTTTTCTTCTCAACAACGAGATTTTCTTTTGTTTTTGAAGGAAGTTCGGGCTTTCCTACGGCAACCGGCGGCTTTTCGGAGGTGGTAACTCCAAGCACCGATTGGGCGAATGAAACAACAAAAATGAGGAAAAAGATAATTTTGAAGAAAGCTTTCATCCCTTTAAAATTTCCTTCCACGCAAAAAATTTGAATTATTGTAACATTTTGGCGCTTGATAAAATTTCTCCATGAAATCCACTAATTCACAATGTTTTGGATAATTTTTGATCGAACTCTTCGAAAAAAATCAGAAATCGGCACCGGAATTACATCAGTAATTCTCGGCGTGAAGCGCTCGGCGTGAAGCGCTTCGTGCAAGGTGCCAGGGGGACTAAATGAGCTGTAAGTGCGGTTTAGAGAGAAGATTCCCTTTCTTCGAGAACTCCTGTGTTTTCCCTACCGTTGTTGCTATTTTACATTTTTTCCTATACAATTTTCAATTGTATAGGAAATCTTCCCTAGGATAATTCGCATGTTAGTTAAAGGCCGATTTTCGCTGGTTTGCGTATTTTTATCCGTTTTAAGTTTATCCATGTTTCCCCCTGGTTTCGCCGCCGCACCGGAGTTTAAGGTAATTTCGGTCGAGGGGGAAGTCCTTCACGTTGTCGATGGAAAGGATCCGGTGGGGTTAAAAGCCGGAGATGCTCTTCCCGCCGAAAGCGGAAGAATAGTAACAATGGAGGATGGAATTGTTAAACTCGCATTTCCGAATGGAAAAGAATTCCAATTGATGCAAAATGCGATGATGTTTCTTTCCGCAAAAGCGCAAACCCTTGAAGATGCCTGCGCCGCAGTCGGAAGCGTTCGAGAGCGAACCGTTGTTTTCCTGAAACCATCCAATGGCTCGACGCTTCCATCGGGAAAACCTTTGCAGGTTATTCTTGGAATCGACCTTTCTTCTTCGCATTTCAAGAACGTCTCCAAATGCTCATTAAAAATTAGGGAAAGCGGAGAATCCGGATCCGGCAAGGTTCTTGCCCAGTTTTCCATTCCCGAGGAGAAGAAAATCCGAACCGGAGATCTTCAGTACAGAACCTATAAACTTGAAATAAAGGTAGCTCCTACAAAGGCCGGTGATTTCGATCTTTTCGTCGAAACAGTTGAAACTCCATTGGGTAAAGCCTTGAAACCCGAGTGTGCGGTGTCCTTCGAGAAAGGCAGATGACTTAAATCCGCTCAATGCTCGAAAAAATCAATTGAATTACCGCGGAGTTGCGTGGTTATGGTTGATAATTTGGTTAACCGGGACGGTTTTTTGGGGAATTGCCGGAATCAGGTTTGGCGGAAATCCCTTTGTTTCCTTTATCGAACGCCTCGAACTTTCAACTTATGATGCCCGCGTGCGCTGGCAGGGCGGAGTTACTTTCAGAAACGACAAAATAGCGGTCGTGACGATAGGCGACAGAACTTTCGATATTCTTGAAAGAGACCCCCAAACTAAACCCGACTCGAAATGGCCATTTCCAAACACCTTTCATGCTAGGGTTGCGGAGCGATTGATTGAGTGCGGCGCGCGCGGAGTGGTTATCGACCTTCTTTCGTTTTTAAACCCAAGTCGAAAAAATTATGCAAATGAAGATGATTATTTCGCATCCGCAAGTAACCGCCTCCAAAAAGTCGTTANAAAGTCGTTATTTCCAACAAATTTTCCCAGAATTTTTTTTCATCAGTCCAAGGGGGCGAATTGGCTGCAATGAGCATGGGTTTTCGCTCATGGAAACTTCCGGCTAAGATTTTTTCCGGATGCCCACAAGGCTTTGTGAATCTCATTCTTGACCCGGATGAGCGAATTCGAAGATATCCGCCGTATATGCTACGCGAACGAATGGAAAACGTTTCAACGGCTTCAGGTATAAAAAGAGTTCTGGTTAACCGCCCGGAGGAGTGCCTCGCAATCGTGGGCCTCAAAATTGGAGAGGTTGCAAGCGGTGGTTACCCCATCCCTCCAAAAATTGAAAGAGAAATTTCCTTTCAATATTTCGCGCAGGTTGACCCGCGTGCCATAGCGTCAGAAACCCTTGATTTCGCGACTGTGTTGCTTTCCTCTTCTACCAGTATTCCGCCTAACCAAGAAACCTTAGAAAGCAAAGTAAAAGACCGGATAGTATTCATCGGCCCAACTGCAAGCGAATTCCACGATGTTTTCTTTACCTCGTTTTCGGGAAAAGATCAAAAAGAGAACCCCGTCCCGGGCGTATTCATCCACGCCATGATCGCCAACTCGATTCTCGAAAACCATGTAATAAAGCGGGTATCCCTAAGAACCGAACAAATAATCGCAGGGCTTTTCTTGTTTGGATCAGTTACTCTCGTCTGGATTTTTTCCCCGATTAAAGGCCTAGCCTTGTTTGCATTGATTGCATTAGGTTATGCAGGGTCGGGGTTTTTGTTGTTCTCCCGTTCGTTGCTGTGGTTCCCGATTGCTTCCCCTTTATTGTCGGCGATCGGAGCGTTAATTCCTAATCTTGCCCTCCGGGTTCTCGTTTCGGAACAGAAACATGCGGTTATCAAGAAGCTTTTTTCAGCGTATGTTTCTCCGAAAGTTCTCACCTACGTTCAACAACGTCCCGATTTGTTGAAACTTGAGGGAGAGCGAAGGGAAGCCACCGTATTTTTTTCAGATTTGAAGGGGTTTACCACCATTTCGGAAACCATGCCGGCGGAAAGGCTTTCCCAGGTCATGAATGATTATCTTACCCCCATGACTGAAATAATCATGGAGCATGAGGGGTATCTCGACAAATACATCGGAGATGCTATCATGGCTGTTTTTGGAATTCCCATGGAAGACCCGAAACACGCACTTCACGCTTGCCAAGCGGCGGTAAGGCAAAAAAGAAGACTTGTACAGGTCGCGCAAATCATCGAGCGAGAGGCAAACGTGAAGATTTCAGCGCGAATGGGAGTAAACTCGGGAATCGTCTGTGCGGGGAACATGGGGTCAAAAGAGCGTTTTCAATATACCGTCATGGGCGACATAGTAAATCAAGCGTCGCGATTCGAAGGAGCGAACAAAATTTTCGGATCCTCAATCATGATGGGCGAATCAACGTTTTTGGCGGTTCGGAAAGACGTTTTTGCGCGCCTTCTCGCTCATTTGACGGTGAAAGGAAAAACCGAAGCGGTTGTCGTTTATGAACTTATCGATCTTAGGGAAGGGCTTTCCATTGAAGAATCCGCTAAGCTCGAAGAATTTTGCGCATTGTTCGACGCTGCCATGGCCCTATTCATTGCGGGAAACCTCGATTCCGCAAAGGCCGGGTTTTTGGCATTTAAAGAAAAATTCCCTGATGACGGCCCTGCAGCCTTTTATCTCGATCGCTGCATGGAAATAATTTCCGAGGGGGTTCCGACCGGGTTCTTGGGCGTTGTAAAACTTGATTCAAAATAAGGGGTGAGTATGAGAAAAAATCTTCTAAAGCATGTTTTAGCGATTTTCGTTTTTGCGTGTTTTTCCCTGAATGCGTTTGGCCAAGGAAGTTTGGGGCCAGATCCAAAGTTAATTCAGAGAATGAATGAACTTGGAATCAAAATGCAAAAAGCCACAGGCGATGAAAAAGTGAAGCTTATTAAAGAACTGATGAAAATCTCCGAAGAAATCACGAAACAAGCCAACAAGATAAACCCCTCATCATCAAAATCCTCCAATACCTCGACGGGAGTTTCAGCGGCAAAAGCGGCCGTTTACGAATTGTTCTTCTTGATCGAAAGAGTCGCCCAGGGGAAAGTTGAAGACATAGTCGAATATTGGTTAAGGGAAATCGAAGGTCTCGAAGTGCCCAAGGAAAAGCTTCAACACTTTTATAACGCGTCAACCTGGCTTGCAATTTCCTTGCATGACGCAAAACGGGCTATGAAGGTCGCGCAATCAGGGATTGATCAATGCGACGCTCGGCTGAAAAAAGGAGACCGGGATTGGATCGCTCAAGGAGATGATGGAATCTTTTTCCAGAAACTGGGTCTGATGCGAGCCAAAGCATTGGCGTTTTCCCTACAAGACAAAATGGATGAGGCGAAGGAAACCATTGATGAAATGGCGAACCTAGCCTGGAGTTATTTTATCGACCCTAATACAAAGTCCAGATGGCTATCTCCGATGAGTTGGGGGTTTGCCACGCTGTTTCAACAGGGAGTTTTCCCTATTCTCGAATCCGTTCAACGAATTCACGGAGAAGAAGAAGTTGCCGCCAACTGGCTTCCCTGGGCGGAATCTATTCTCGCCTCGGAAGCTCTTATTCTCTCAGCTTTCCAAAAAGTCGGAGGAGGGGATAAAACCATCCTTGATAACTACCAAAACATGTTCCTCCAGGGAAAGGCGCAAATTCTTCTATCCGCCGGTAATGCAGCCAAAGCGCTGGAAACAATCAATAAATATCCCTTCGAAAGGAAGGATCCAAAACTTGAGCCTTATGTAATGTACCCGATGATGATCAAGGCAAGGGCTCTTTCTAAAAGCGGTCAGAATGAACAAGCCCTGAAACTTTTGTCAAATTTGGAGTTATTGTTCCAGTCGCAGGAAAAGAGTAAATCAATCGGCGGTTTGTTGTTGATAGGTTATTCCCGATGGTGGCCAACCATGATGAGCGGTGAGATCCTTGAAAAAGAGCGGAAATTTGGGGAAGCCATTAAGGCATATCAAAAGTCGGCGGGATGTTTAAAAAAACTTTACAATAGCATAAAAAGCTCGGCCGCGAGACGAGAATATATCAAGGAGAGCGACAAGGTCTACTCGCGCCTCGTAAGGCTTCAACTCGAAGCTGGAAAACCCCAAGAGGCGCTCCAGACCGTCGAGGAAGCGCAAAGCAAGGCCATGCTCGACCTCTTTGAAGACGTTTACAATCGGAGCCGGAAAGATTGGCCGGAGGATTTGAAAAAGCGCAGGCAAAAGATTAAATCCGATCTCGATAACCTTGAGAGTACCGATGGCGCAAAACCAACCCCCGGCGGGAAATCAAGAAGTATTCAGGTTTCACCAGACGAGAAGCGGGCAAAAAGTCAGAAACTTATGGAAGATCTAAGCAATCTTGAGGATGAAGCGGAAAATAGAGGTAGGGAGTCTTCCTCGAAGGCTTCTACCACTGATTCCTGGAGGAAATCGCTTCTCGGCGAACAATATTTCGGAAAGAATCTCGTTCATAACAATGACATAACCACAATCCTGTTTTTGGTTAAGGAAGATCCTTGCTGGGCAATGGTCATCGGAAACGGGAAAATTATTCCGGTTAAACTCGCTGCCGATTCGACAAAAATAAGATCGGTTGCGAATAAATTCAGAAAAGCGGTTGTCGCGGGCCGCGATGATTGGCAAAAACCTTCTTCAGAGCTCTATCAACATTTATTCCAACCCATCTGGGAGCAAATCAAGGATCGTGAGCGGCTAATGATCTTCCCCGAAGGAATCCTTTGGTATGTACCATTTGGAGCCATTCTCGATCAAGAGCAAAAGCCTCTGGCATCCCGGTTCAGACTTGGTATTGCCTCGGGGATGAACCTGATGACGAACTTTATTTCGATGGAGAAGGGGGGCGGAAAACGGCCTTCCAAGCCAAAACTTCTGGTACTTGCCAACCCGGACGGCTCTTTACCAAACGCGCAAATTGAGGGAAAAAGTATCGCGGAACTTGCGGGAAAATCATCCGATTGGTCATCCGAGGTATGGGAAGGCGAGAAAGCAAAGAAAAGCGAATTTCTAAGAGAGGTCGAGCAGAAAGACAAGTATTTCGGGTTGCATTTCGCTACTCATGGGGTTCTCGACGACTTGAATCCGCTTCATTCTTTTCTAGTTTTTTCAGAAAAAGATGACACCGGCCAGTTCAAAGTTTCGGAGATTTCTCACCTCAATCTTTCAAACATGGGCCTGGCCGTTCTTTCGGCTTGTAATACGGCAATGGGAGCTATATCCGGAGGGAACGAAGTTGTCGGAATCCAGAGCGCTTTTCAAGAAGCCGGAGTCACTTCCGTTATTGCGTCTTTATGGGAAGTCTCAGATGAATCCACCGCGAAATTGATGGGAACATTTTACGAAAACCTTTTCCAGGGGAAGAACATACCGGAGTCGCTACCGATAGCGATCCGTGGAATGACGAATCAGCACCCATCGAAATGGGCGCCGTTTCAATTGTACGGACTTCCGTAATTCTATGGTTTGGGGAGAGGGTTAGGGCCAATGCCATTATCTGTGGACTTTCGCACTTTTTTCAAAGAAGTTTTTGGGAGTAGCCTGGGATCTTAAATTTGGAAGCTGAATGGCGGAAAAAGCCTGGTAAACCTTCAGCTATCAGCAATCAGCCCCACCACTTCCATAAATATCAAACTTTGAAAACCCTTCAACATTTCAAATTTCTTTGCATTCTTAAACCGCGCATTACTCAGTGCTTTTAGCTGATTGCTGAACGCTTACAAAAAAAGTATTTACACAGAGAAAAAATTAAGTTAATTAAGTAATTGTTATTACATCTTAACTTTATCCGAATATTGAGGGATGTTATTAGTAGAAAAAACGGTGGTTTAGCAATCATCGCATTGATGTTAGTTATTTTTTGTCTACTCGCCGTAACGATTTATTTCTTTTTTCTTGTTGATTCAAGCCAAGAAGAAACAACTCACGCCGCGCCTCTTCCGCCAACGTTATACTCAAGCTCTCGTTTTTTATTTGGCACCGGAAATAGACTTGGAACTTATTACCCGGTTGGAAAAATCATTGTCGAATGGCTTAACGACAATTTAGAGGCTTTTCTAGGAGAAAAAGACTATTTGAATCGCAATTTCCCGGAACTAAGAGCTATCTGGCCCTTATGGCCTGACGTAGTTCATTTTTTGATTTCACAAAACAACATCGGAGTTGAATTCCAAAACCTCATTCGGAAGAAAGGATTTCTTGGGCAAAGCAAATCATCAACCTTACGAACCGGTCGGGAAATACTTTCTTTTTACGGGTTAGATTCTCAAGATATAGAAGTTTCCTTAGACCCAAATTTTGTAGTTGAATCCTTGAAAAGCGGTGAAATTTCATTTGCGCTAATTCAAGCAGGAATTCCTAATCTTACTGTTTCTGATATGCTGGTATTCAATGGATGCGGGATTTTAGGATTACCAAGGGATGATATTGCTTCATTATGTACAAGTATTCACGCGGCAATGCCGGTTAATATTTCAAATGGATATTATCGGGAAGATATCCCGGCTATCGGTTCGATAGGTTTTTCGAATCTTCTCTTGTGCCGGGATGATCTGCCAAAAGAGGTTGTTGAGAAAATTATTGATTTAACTCTGCAAGGTTATGGTTATTTAAAGGTAAAGCATGCTGCCGTTTCTGCAATACCCGCTGATGCAAATGCAGCTTTACAAATATTAATAAGACAGGGGATTCCCGTTCATGAGGGTGTAAATGAGTTCATTAAGCGACAGGGAAACAAGAACTGACGTTGTTTGCAACAAAATGATGCTAACCGATTGTTTTTTGTCTATCCCCCGAAAAGCAAGAAAGCCGCAATTTCAACCTTCCAATCGTCATGGAGTTGTAATAGTAGTCGTGCTGGGCATCATTCTTGTACTTTCAATAACGGTTCTTGGTTATAATTTTCTTGTTCGTGGAAAGCATTTGGAAACAATGGATGTCCTTAAACATCTCAAAGCATTTAAGATCGCTCAAAGTTTGAATCGATATATTTGGGCACGCATGAAAATTGATTTTCAAGATCAGCAGTCAGGTTTGAAGCAAAAATTCATGAAAACCAACGACCCAAACTTACTCCAGAAAGAAGTGAATGATTGGCTGGTTGCAATTCAGGGTGATGTCGAAAATCTCGCCGGAACAATGTGCGCCCCATACCCAAAGAAAGAGGTAAGTATAAAGACATTTTTGTCTTTTTCCGACGTTTCCCCATTTTATGGCGATTCTAATGATGGCGTTCATTATTTGAGTTGCGAGAAAAGCGGCAACATTAATCTAACGGTCGAACTATGGCTTGGAAAATCATTGGAAGTGTTTGAAGAAAAGCGCCCATTCAAGATGATTTCGTTAGTTCCAATTCCATTGGGAAAGTTTACTTTATATATCTCCCAGGCAAATTCATCGAATGATGATTTTAAGTACAATACCGTAAATCTTGATCTTGAGGGGCGACCTACTCAGAATTCTCCTCGCCCGCTCGTTTTTTTCCACGGAAAACCCGCCCAAGCGTCAAATAGGCAACCCGATATATGGAAGAGGCGGGGCTGGGTTTATCTTGGCGGAAGCAGCGTAATGTTAAATAGAGCAGGAAGTTTTAAGAACTATGGGCAATCGTTCCATTCATATTATCCATCAGGAAACATGCCCGTCGCGCTCAGGTTGAATTTCGAAAATTTTGATTCAATTTCCGGCGGTGGTCGGGCGCTTGTTTTCAAATCGGCGCGTTGGGGTTTTTCGGAAATGCTCACTAACGCGGAAACCATTGATACCTGGAAAAAGCTTTTACCAGACGATTCTACGCAATTTCCGACGAGCAAAATACCTTTTTGGCGAAGCACCTGTTTGCACCTTTTTGGCTTGGGAGAATCAAATGAAACTCGAAGTATCACTCGAGTTTGCGGAAACGTATTCGATCGCTTCCTTGATATGTCATATCTCGTTACTAATCCCGCGGAGGGAGGGCCTCTGGGCGGAGTAATCGGCCTTTCGAAAAGTCTTTTTTCCCTTTCGAGCGGTAAACAAGCATTAGGAGGGAATGTTTCGCTCGATAAACTGATTCAGATTGTTCCGACGGTTCAACAAAAATTGCAACTTGCGAATGTAGATTTTTTGAAAGATTTTTTTAAGCAATTGCCTTTTGAAGCCGATATTCAGGCAATTTCCTATATTA
>JACPTH010000098.1 GCA_016192885.1 bacterium
CCTGGCCGACGACGCAGCCCTATGGAAGGGGAAAACGCATTTAGATGCGCGAAATTACAACCAGGCAATGAAAGCCTTCGTGGATTTTAAAAATAGGTATCATTTTTCGGATTTGCTTCCTGAAGCTTGTTATTCCTTAGCTTGGAGTGAGTATCAATTGGCGATGGGAGATTATTCCAAGCGGGAGTATTTCAGGAAAGCCGGAAGGGACTTCGCAGAATTTTCTTCAAATTATGGGCTACATGTTTGGGCAGCCGAAGCGCTGTTTTTGGCAGGCGAATCCTACGAACGGTATGGAGACGTAAACTTGGCAAGAAGTTATTTTCGCGAAGTTATTTCGAGGTTTCCAAATACTCCCTCGGCTCAAAAATCCCAGGATAAACTCAACGGAATATATTAAATTAGAGATACATGCAAAACTATTTGAAAGCCCGCAATGGAAGGGTGGCGCGTGCCCCCTTTTTTTGAGAAGATACGAAAGTAAGATAGTTTGCAACTTTGACCGGGGGATTTTTGAATTCCCCGGTTGTTTTTTTCAAAATCATTTTAGTGGAGTTCCGCACTTTTTTGTTCGGGTTTTGCGGAATTCGCTACAAGACTTCGTTGCGCTAACTCGAAATGATAACTTCCAGCTCATCTCCAAGTCTTTGCCAAAACCCCTTTGAATCGCCAACCATGGCGATCCGCGGGGTGGCCATACTTCCAGAATGGCCATGGCAAGCCTTGGGATTCGCTTGCAGATCATTTTGGTCAGCTCCACTAATGTCTTTCCGCGAAAGCCGCAAAACCTTCTTTGAAGAAAGTGCGAAACTTAACTTTTACTCTTGGGGAATAAATTACCGCTGGTTTTTTCGTGGAAGCTATTAATTTACTCCCCAAAAAATCCGATTAATCCCTATAAAATTTTTCTGGGTTCTCGCATAAGTCAAATTTAATTCAAGCTTATTGGGTGGGGCGTTTTCTCTTCCCATGCTTCGCCGCCTTTGGTATACTTTATTTCACCGATGATTTCCAGGTTTTCAAGAGTAAATTCAGGAGTTTGGCTTCCCATGGATACATCCTTAAAGAAATTCCGGTATAACATTGTTTCCTTCATCGTCTTAACATTTTATCTTCTTGTTTTTTGTCACACGGTGAATGCTCAATCTGGAAGAATAACGGACATTAGATTTTGGCAGAGTCCCGAGGAAGCTCAAATTGTTATTGATTTAGACCGGCCTTCCAAGGTTTCAGGTGGTAGCAATTTAAGTGACGGCCCTTTCTTTTTTGATATCGAATCGGCAATTTTCAAACCCGGGCGTCAAAGCTACCCACTTAACAATAATTTCGACTTCCCCTAAACCTGACAGAATTGTGGTTTTCTTAAGTGAACCTCCGGCAATGGCGGAGCAGCGGCGAAATCAAGAACAGATCGAGATAAGTCGATTAAAAGCCGGTAAAATCAAGATAGTCGTAATTGATCCCGGGCATGGGGGTGAAGACCCTGGTGCCCGTCACGGAAACATCGTTGAAAAGAACTATGTTTTGATGATGGCGCAAATGGTAAAGGCGTTTTTTGACAGGGATCCGCGCTATAAGGCCATTTTAACTCGTTCGGGGGACTATATTATTCCGCTTGAAAAACGGCCGCAAATTGCCGAGCATCTGGGTGCCGACGTTTTTGCCAGTATTCATGTGAATTTTAACAAAAAGAGAGCAATCCAAGGTTTTGAAGTTTATTACGAATCTCCCAAAGGCGCGGTAGGACAAGCCGAACATCTTGTGGCTGAAAACGAGAATCAACAAGATGCTCTCGGAGGCGTTGGGACTGTTATTCCTTCCTTTAACGGATTAGATAAAAAGAGCATCGTTCAAAAACAGGCTTCTATTATGTTTAAAAGCCGTCAATTTGCGGAAAAAGTTTCTTTTCGCTTTTCTCAAATACCTGGGTTGTTGAACCGAGGAGTCAAACGAGCAGGTTTTAAGGTTTTGCATTCCA
>JACPTH010000099.1 GCA_016192885.1 bacterium
AGATAATGGCCAAGGATGATGAGGGCTTAACTGGGTTAGTCGAGGAACGGACAAGAAAAGGACTTGAATCAGGCAACCTTACTCCAAGTGACAGATTATTGGCCGCTAAGGTGGCGCTTTTGCAAGGAGAGTTTTTCGATTCTTTGATGCACTTTGTTAAGGCCGCCAGCCAGGATGATTCGCAAAAAAAGAACGCGGAGGAAGGGTTTATAAAAATCCTAAACTCCGGGCATTACGAATTTATTCTAAAACCCCCGGATGTTATTTCATTTTTTCAAGCTTACGTTTTCGAGGATCAGGAAGATCGGCTTTATCTATCAGCACAATTTCGACCGCCATCTCCCATTTTTGTCGTCCCATTTATTCTTTCTCTTGAGGGAAACGCCGTAAAATCAGTTGAGAACCTTTCAAAAGATATCCTATTTGCCATGCCTGATCCTAATTTGAGCGGAACCGAAACGTTTCGATTATGGGTGGCTGGTAAAAACATCGGGGATGAGGTTCCAATTTTTGAGCTAAAGGCAATTTTGCACCTGGATTCAAGCAAAACAAACTATTTGGATCTCTCTAACTTTATCACCTCTCCTGAGGTAACTGATAACTGGAGCGCGGTTGTGGGCGCTTCCGAATCTTTTTCAATTTCATTTGCCGCCCCAAATTATGATCGAGAGGAAAACGGGGTTTTGGTAAAAGGTTACCAGCTTAGCTTGTCAGATGGAAAGGGCCCAATGCTATCCCTAAATTCATTTCGAAAACCCCTTCCCCAAAAGATTGATATTTGGAAAACTATAGGGGAAATTCGAAATCCGACGCAAAAACCTGATAATTGAAACCCCTTGGTTTTATTTTTTTTTTAACATTACGAGGCTCTTGCAAAATTACTCGAAACCTGCCTTGGTAGCCGCAAACTTTAGTTTGTGAAAACCCAGGTTTCGCAGGCATAAAGCTGCCTACCTCGATCGAGAATGTTTTCGGAAAATAATTTTACAAGTTGCTCAATAGAAACAAAAGTACTGTGAGAAATTTACTTGCCTTTCAAATTGTCTCCGTTTTTGTAGTTTTAGGGTTAATGAGTGGCTTAACTCAAAAAATCCAAAGCAAAATCATTAATGTTAGAAAATCCGGAACTCCCGCCCTTTCTTGCTTGTTGGTTAAGCCAAGGGAAACGCAAAAGGAACCTTTTAACATTCTCGTTTGTTCGCATGGAACCAATTCTCACAAGGAAGTTTTTCTTCCTCTCGCTTGGGAACTATGCAACCGCGGTTTTTTTGTTCTTTCCCCGGATTCTTCAACTCTTTCGACTGATGAAGGAATCCCGGTTAAGGTCGAGGAAATCAAATCAGCCCTTCATGTGGTTCAAAATGAAATCGGAGGAAACGCTTATCGAATTTCCGTTTTAGGCCATTCCGATGGAGGGCCACCTTCACTTAACTTTTACAAAAACATTGAAGTAAACCGAAGAACCTGGGCGTTGTTGTTGGGTTCTTATCTTTCGGAAAGTGCGACACCCTTGGGAAATGTTGCCGGGTTCGTTGGGGGATTCGACCAAATTTTTCCTCCTGAAGAAGTAAAAGCTTCTTTTGTCGAAAATGGGGCCTCTGGGGAAACATGCTTCATTTCATGGTTTTCGGACCATTTTACCGAGCAATACGATCCCTTCCTCCAAACCCAAATTTCCAACACCCTTTTTGGAGAGAAAAATTCTTTTCGAGTTTTTTCCTTTGGCTTCCGCGTTTTTAGCTTGGCGTTTGGGGTTGGCGTCTTTTTTTTCTTCGGTGTAACGGTTTTTTCCAAGCTTTCATTTTGGAATAGATTGATTGTTTTGGGATTTTCTCTTTTTTTATTCATTTTCTTCCAAGATAATGTGTGGGCCCCGACTTTTGTCTTGTGGTTTTTTCTGGGAGGCACGTTGGGAAAATCTCCTCAAGGGCAACAAATAATAACCCTCCTAGTTTTTTTTCTCTTAATGACATTAAACGTCTGCGTTTCTAGTATCTTTTTTTGGAAGAATTTCTCGCAGATTTGGTGGTGGGTTTGGTTAGGAATTCCCTGGTATTTAATTTCATGGATTGCAAAAATTACCCTATTCTCTTTTTCATTAGTTTCAAAATTTAACATAGCTGGTTTTGAAAACTTTCCGGTTATCATGCTTGTTTTGGCAACAGGGTTGGCCGTTAAACCTGGAATTATTTCCCTTTTACTAACAAAGGCAATGTTATCACTCAAAAAAAAGGAAGGTGCTGAAATTGGCGGTTCAAAAGGGTATTTGGCCTTTTTTCTTTTTGCGGTAATGACCGGATTATGGGGAATAAGATTTCTTCAAGGATTTGTACAAGCGGAAGTTTTGCGCTCCGTCGCGGGGAATTTTTTAAGAATGCTTGTACTCCCAACCATCTATATTTCTTTATTGCTTACCGGGCGCACTTCAAAAGAAAAAACTGACCTTAAATAATGCAATTTTATTTTTTTAAGTTGATCGGGTCTTAAGCAGGTTTTATTGGTTGAAAATAAAAAACCCCAAGGAAAAATTCCTTGGGGTTTAACATGCCCTTAGTTATTTTCCAGAAGCGGCTTTCAACCTATCAAACTCACCTTTGGCTTTGTTCATTTCATTAGCAACTTTCATTGCATCGTCTTGTCTTCCTTGGGCAAGCATTTCATTGTATAGTTTGTAAAGTTCCTGGTATTTTGCATACGCAAGTTGAACTTCCGAAGCATACGTTCCGATCGGTTCCTGGGAACCAGAAACGGTAACCTCGGCCCCCTGATCTCCGCTAACCGGAATTTCGGCTCCGCCGGCAACTCCACCAATTGTAATGCTTCCGCCACCACCATAAGGATTGGAACCCACCGGCATCGGGGTTGAGCCAGCATATCCAGGTCGGGTATCCTTTCCGAAAAGTTTTGCAATTTTGTGAGCTGCAAGATTTCCAAGGTAACCGCCGACGATACCACCTACGATCGTTCCAAATGGGGGGAAGATAAGTGAACCAAGCATTGCGCCTGCGGTGGATCCAATTGTTTGACCGCCAACGCCAATCCAATCGATTTGTTTAAACGCTTGTTTAATAGAGAATCGGCCATTTTTCAAATCTCCGGCAAGATAAGCACCCATTGTTCCGCCAACGATTGAGCCAAAAGTGGGAGCCAAGGCCGAAAGAACCCCGCCAACCACCGGTATCGCTGAAAGGAACGGAACAAAAAAGGAACCTGCCGCTGCGCCTGTAACCCCGCCCACAACACCACCAGCAAATTCGGCGGATGCAACAACTTTTACGGCTTTCTTAAGGCTGGGTTTTTCACCGCGCATCATTTGAGAAGCCAAGTCAACTCCGACGGTGATGGCTGCGGTAGTTAACAGACCCTTAGGGCTAAAGCCAGCTTTAAACGAATCTTTAACATTTTGGAACCCTTGATTGGTCATAACCTTTCCGGCTTCATAACCTTGCTTGAATTTAGAAGAGGTAACTTCCTTGAAGCCAGGTTTATTGCTTCCTTGGCCAGCTTGCCCGGCTTGCCCACTTTGACCTTGTTGACCTTCCTGATTACCCTGTCCGGATTGGCCGCTCTGACCTTGTTGACCTTCTTGATTACCCTGTCCGGATTGCCCGCTCTGGCCTTGTTGACCTTCTTGATTACCCTGTCCGGATTGGCCGCTCTGGCCTTGTTGACCTTCTTGATTGCCCTGTCCGGATTGGCCGCTCTGGCCTTGTTGACCTTCTTGATTGCCCTGACCGGATTGGCCGCTCTGGCCTTGTTGACCTTCTTGATTACCCTGTCCGGATTGCCCGCTCTGGCCTTGCCCGGATTCTCCACCTTTGGCAGGGGTTGAAGAATTCTTATGGAAAATTTTGGAAATTCGTTCTTTGGCGCCTCGAAGTACATCACCAATTTTCGAACCGGCACCTTTTACGCCTTTTCCTACTGCATCAACGCCTTTTTTTGCGCCATCATAGGTTTTGTTACCAAAATTGTTCCCTGATTCTTTTCCAGAATTGTAGCTGTCTTTAATTTTCTGCCCATATCCCGAAAGTTCATCTTTTATCCAACTTCCGGAACCTTTGTTTCCGCTCTGCGCCGCTCCGGTAACGTTCGTATCAGCAGCGCTAGGTTGGGAGGGGGAGGGGCTAAGAGACGGCTCGACAGCTGCCTGAGTTGAACCACCTGTGGTTCCGCCCGTTGACCCGCCTGTCGATCCTGTTGTTGGGGCTGTCGGAGCTTCAATGTTAGTAGAAACAGGGGGTTCAGCAGAAACTACCGCAGGATTAGTGGGGGCTTGCCCGCCTTTAAGGAAACGGCCTGTAACAGGATCCCGGGGATGAGCGGATGGATCCCATGTAGTCTTGGGGGCCGGTTGGGACGGATTGTTGTTTGCAACGGTTCCAAGGTTCCCTGGAGTTTCGTTAATCCCCGCGTTCGAAGGAACGTTAGGGGTTGTTGGAGTTGTGGGGGCAGATTGCCCACTGGTAGCTCTTGAGGAAGAACGAAGTACCTCCCCCAGTATTAGAAGGAGCGTTGGGGGTTGAAACAGGGGAAGAATTGTTTACCGATGGGGTTCCACCAGAAGAAGATGGAACACTAGAAGGTTTCGAAGTCGTTCCGGCATTGGCAACACTTCCTGCCGTTGCACCTCCGGTTCCCCCAAAAATCAATTTTACATATTGACTCATTTCAAGGGCGACCGGCTGGCCATTTACATATCGGACATTATAATGAGTTATTTGGGTTCCCTGGCGAACTGCGATCCATTGCCCTGGAGAAACTTGAACCTGTTGCCCGCCGACATTCACGCGAATGGCATCGATGGGGGACGCCATAAGCGGTGCCTCAAGCGTGAAACTGGCTACCAGAGCAATGCACAAAACCTTGCTCAGGAACCGCATTGTACTAGTTTTCATACAGCTTACTCCTTACCTGATTAAGATTTCCCGACCTTGAGTTGTACCCTA
>JACPTH010000113.1 GCA_016192885.1 bacterium
ACGGATGGCCCGCAACCGCAAAGCGCATTTGCCAGTTGGTAATATCAATGCAAGAATAAAACATGCTCAAAAAAAGCTTGTCCCCGATGGTTTCACGAATCATCTCGTTTAAAACGTCTAATACCTTTCCAGGCGATGTTCCGAGCTTCGCCTCCCGCCAAACAACGGCTTTTGCCATCGTCATGAGCAACGAAGAGCGAATGCCGTGGCCTGAAACATCTCCGACGATTACATGAACATGGTTGTTCCCAACGGGAAAATAGTCAAAGTAGTCTCCCCCAAGCTCCGAAAATGTTGTACAATTTCCGTAAATGGACAAACCAGGTTTTACCAGGGGATTCGCCGGGAAAAGACTTCCCTGGAGCGTGTGGGCAAGGGACAATTCCTTTAACCCTTCCATCATTTGATTAAATGTTTTGGCGACTGTTCCAAACTCGTCGTTTGTGATTTGGGTAATGGAGTAATCAAAATTCCTGGCTTCGATTGCGGCAACCCCTTCGGATAAACTCCTAACCGGAATAAGAAGGTTCCTTGAAAAGGAAAATGCCAAAAAAACCGCCAAAAGAAAAGAAAACAAGCCAAAAGCGAGGAGCCTCAATTCCTCCTTGCGAATTTCTCGCTGAATTTTTTCCAAAGGATAGGTTTTCATAAGTTGGAAATCTGAAATTTCCTTTCCGGTCAACCCAACAGCGATATACTTTTTCCCCCCATCTTCAACGGTCTGAGTTTCTTGAAATTGCGACAATCGAAGGCTTGCGGAAAAGTGAGGTACCCAGGCGCGCCTGAATTCCTTTACTGGAATTGAAAGCAAGGGGTTGGATTCGCAGAAAGCAAGGGTTACGCCTTCACTTCCTTCTGTTTTTGGTATCGTCTCCTTAAGGAAATTTTGGAAAAGTTCATTAGCGTTCCAAGTTATTACAAGTGCGTATGATGCGGTTTTATCAACATTTTTTAAGAGATCGACAAAAATGAATTGCTTCGTTTCTCCCATGGAGAAATTTTGGATTTCCCCAAGCCGCTGAAATAAAAGCTTGGAAAAAATGGAGTCTTGGCCGCTTTCCTCATCGGGTTGCATGTCCTTGCCGGCGGTCGTCTGGGAATAATTGTACTTTTTCAATCCGCGAAAAACCAAGCGGGAAAGAATTCCATATTTTTCGCGTCCTTTTCCTCCCCTGACGGAGCTGCATACTTTGTTTCCCCGCGCATCGACAACCAAGGCGTCATGAAATTTTGAACTCGGATAATCGGAAATTATTTTTTCCCAAATTTTTATTACGGGAACTTCG
>JACPTH010000114.1 GCA_016192885.1 bacterium
CCTCAAATAGTTCGATCAAGAAAGATGTAAATCCGTTTTTTAAAACCCTTGAACCCCGTTTTTCCACTCGGGGTTGCGTTCAAACTTTTTCAATTAAAGTTTTTTCCCAGAAATATGCCTGGATTAGGAAAAGTAAGAAACATGAGAGTCAAAAAAATTCGGATAACTTCGAGAAGATTACATTGCTTCCCGGGCAGCGTTTCTGTTATCCGGTAAATGGGAAAATTTCGTCCCAATTCGGGTACAGGTTGCACCCTCGGGAAAGGGTTATGAGAATGCATTCCGGGATAGATATTCAAGCCCCCAGAGGGACAACGGTTTTCCCCGCCGCGCCGGGTAGGGTTGTTTACGCAAAATGGAAGCGAGGATATGGGTTAATGGTCGAGCTGGACCATGGAAATGGTTTTTCCACAATTTACGCTCACTGCTCAAGGCTTTTGGTTGGTGAAGGAAAGATCGTTCAAACCGGGACTTCCATAGCCCAGGTAGGAAGCACGGGCGTAACTACCGGTTCCCATCTTCATTTTGAAGTAATTCATGGCAGCAAATTGGAGAATCCCCTAAAATTTTTGGCCAAATAGGTTTTTTGTTTTCCGTGGTCAAAGTTATCAAACCTCCCCAAAGGTTTTCCTGTCAAAAAAAAATCCCCAGGCTTTTTCTTGCCGGATCAATTGAAATGGGGTTTGCGGATAATTGGCAGGGAAAGATTGTTAGCGAAATTAGCAATTTAGATTGCGTTGTTTTCAATCCCCGAAGGGCCGAATGGGATTCTACCTGGGTTCAAAGTATTGACAATTTAGTTTTTAGGAAACAGGTAGAATGGGAGCTTAGGGCTTTAGAAATTGCGGATTTTATTGCGATGTACTTTGATCCGATGACCAAAGCTCCGGTTTCTCTACTGGAATTTGGGCTTTTTTTGCGTAGTAGAAAGCTTATTGTTCTTTGCCCCGAGGGATTCTGGAGAAAAGGTAACGTTGATATCGTATGCAAACGTTACAGAGTGAAAACCGTAAAAAACTTTGAAGAATTTACGAGAGAAATAAAAAGGAAAATTGTGACGGTTCAGAGAGCGAGAATTCAAGATTCAGAATGATTAGTTTTTCTAACCCCCGCCTGATTTTGGCGTTTTGCTCAGGTCAAGGGTCGATAACCCTTTGATTTTGGCAAATCGAAAGGTCAGGATAAAGGTTCCAATTCCGCAAATTGCGAGCGTTTCAGCGACCCCGATTTTATCGGCCGAAAATCCCGCTAACGCCAAGGTAATTGGAAAAAGAGCCGAGCTTATAGTTTCGACTAACGAAAAAAACCTTCCCTTCATTTCGGGGGCCACAACTTGCTGAAAAAGGGTTAAAATTCCCACATTAACGGTAATAAAACATCCGCCTAAGCATAAAAGTCCGCCTAAAAATACATAGAAATTAGGGATGATAGCGAAACCCAAGAAAAGAAAACCTGAGAATCCTAATGTTCGAACTAGTAATCTTGATAAGGGAACCCCTTTAAAGAAGTAATCAAATCCTAAACCGGCTAGCACGGAACCAAGCGACAGAGCGCCTTCGCACATTCCCAATTCCACGGATCCTCGGTGAAAAACATCAGCTATCATTATTGGTATTAGAACCAATATCGGGACGGCAAATAGATTTAACAGACTGAATCCGATAAGAACATCAAAAAGAATGGTTTCTTTTCGTACGTAAGCAAACCCTTCCATTAACTGGGAGAATATTCCCTCTTGCGTTTGCGAACAAGAATGTTTCTCGATTCGCATGATTAAAATGCAAATTGCTGAAAACAAAAATGAAAACGCGTCAATCATGAAAACATCGGCTACCGAAAACCAAATCATTAAAGCCCCGCCAGCGGTAGGCCCTAAAAGCTTGGATAGGTCTCTAATGATTGCATGGAGCGCCATCGCCTCATCAATTCTTTCGGGGGTAACGACTCTAGGAATTACGGTAAGGGTTGTCGGACTATAAAAAATTCCCGAGGCGGAAAGAAGCCCGGTTAAAACAAAAAGATGCCACACCTCCAATTTATCTTGGTGGGAAATCCAAGCAAAGAGTAGAAGTAATGCGGCTCTTATCAAGTCCGAGGAAATCAAAAGTCGTTTTGGGGGGGCCCGATCAGCAAGGGTTCCGGCAAATGGGCCTAAGATTACCGCCGGAATAAAACTTACGCTCATGATTAGACCAAGAAGCGTTCCGGAATGGGTTTTGTTAACCAACCACCAAACCATCCCGATTTGAAAAACTCCGTCTCCGACAAAGGAAACGAATTGCGCTAGCCATAAAAGGCCGAAGTTATGATTTTTGTAAATTAAGCTTAGGGCCATTCTCTAATTTTTATTCGTGAATTTAAAAAGGTTATTAACAGTTATTTCTAGAAAAAATTTGCTAAATGCGACGATTGATTCCAATAAACATAGCAAAAACTCCCCCGCAAGGGAATTTTTGATTGCTGATTTTTTTATTTGTTTTGGGCTGACCGCTGATGGCTGAAGGCTTACAAAGATTTTAATCTACGCTAAGATGGATGACGGTCGAACCGTCGTCCACGCCTTCAACCTTGATTACCTTTAGAATCCCGCTTTTGGTTGTCTTCAGACGATCTTCAAGAACCAGTAAATTCTTATCAAGCTTTTTTACATTTTGCCCGTAAATTGTAAGTTCTTTGCTGAACTTGTTTACCATTCTGCGGAGATCTTCAATGTCAGTGGCGATTAAGTTTGATTTTTTTAAAACCCTTGTTACATTGGGTGCCATTGATATCTCAACGATGTTTGTGGCGATATGTTCCAAAAGGCGGATGGCATGATACTTTTCAATGGGGCGAATATTGAGAATTGTTTTTGCTGCGTATCCTTTAATCCAACCTTTCTTTAAAAATTTGGTAGCTATCTCAATAAATTCATCATTTTCAGGCATTTTGGGCGAAGGGTTTGCATCCCACATGGCCAAGCTGTTTCTTGAAACTGTTTTGGGCTCAGCTTTTTTGGTGATAGGTTCTGTGTTTGGCGGAATTCTGAGGGAAAGTGTAATTTGACGGTCACTTTTTGCCTTCTCTGAAACGGGAATTGTGATTGTTGAATCCGCCTTGACTTTAAAAGCACATATTGCGAAAACAACCGCTCCAAACAGAATTATCGATGTAAGGTTTTTCATTTTCTACCTCGTTTCAATCTTCATTAACATTGGTTTTATCGGCAATCTCCGAGGTTTGGGTAACGGAAAAGTCTAAAGGAATTCCGTAACATCAATCAAAAATCAAAAATCGGCGATCAAAAATTCCGCGGAGTTGAGGCTCTCTTTCCTGAGGCTTTTCTATGAGGTTTTCCAAGTTCCGTGATTTGGGAAATCTCTTTTTCTGCTAGAACCGGCCCTTCAACGCAAAGCCTTAACCCTGATCCGTCCAAGCAACATTGACCGCAGATACCTAACCCGCATTTCATGTATCTTTCAAGGGATAACTCATATGGAATTCCACTCCGGATAGCAATTTCGCGAACTTTTATTAGCATCCCCTCTGGTCCCGCTGAAAAAATTTTCGCAATTTTGCGTTTTTCGACAATTTCCTCTATAAAATCGGTTACGAATCCTTGATTTGGAAATGAATCATCGCGACTAACCAGAGTGCATCGAGGGGAACCCTGGTAATGTGCGTTAAAAATCAAATCCGAACTGGAGTTTACTCCGAACAATAATTCTGGTTTCATTTTTTCCCTTTTCAGTAAATGCGCCAAAAACCTTAACGGAGCAATTCCTATTCCCCCTCCGATCAGCAATCCATTCTCGGATGGAGTAAAGCCTCTTCCAAATGGACCTCTTAACCCAAGGAAATCCCCCTCTTTCAAATCCTTGAACTTCTTTGTACAAGGGC
>JACPTH010000256.1 GCA_016192885.1 bacterium
AAAGTTATCGATGATAAAGGCCGGCAAGACATTACCTTTATCGGCCAAGGTAGAGCGTTCATTCTCTCTTCTGGGTTCATTATTCGAGCTTTTTGGAGAAAATCGGGACCTCGTGAATTTACTGAATTTTTTGATGGGAGGGGAAATCCGGTTGTATTTTCGAATAAACACTCCGTCTGGGTTCAGGTTATCGATCCAAAATTACCGGTTTATTTTGATCCCCCATTAAAAAACCCCAACTTGGTCGCCGTTAAGGGAAAATCTTCTCACTAAGCATTTTATGAATTTTAAAGGTTCTGCCATCAGCAACCCATCGAATGCTAACCGCGTAATATGACACTATCTTCTTTGGGGCCTAAAACAAATTTCCCGAAATTTGGGAGTATTGCGGTTTTAGGAAGAACTAACGCAGGTAAATCTAGTTTGATAAATGCTTTTGTCGGTGAGAAAGTTTCAATTGTCTCAAACCACCCCCAGACCACGCGCAGAAAAACTCTTGGAATCCTCACAAGAGCCTCGGTTCAAATTGCGTTTTGCGATACTCCGGGATTTCATCCCAAGCGAAACAAACTTGACGGCCGAATGGAGGAGGAAATCTTGGAGAGCCTCGAAGGGGTTGATGGTGCTTTGTATCTGATTGACGCTTCAGATCCAAATTCCAAGGAAGATGCGAATTTCCTTTCGAGCGTTCAATGCCTAAGAAAAATCCCATTAAGTTTCGTTTTTAACAAAATTGATTTACTTGAAGAAAACCAACTTTCCAAAATAAAGGAACATTATAAAGGTAAAGAATTTTCTTGCGCGAATTTTTTCGTTTCTGTTACGGAAAAAAGGGGGTTAGGGGAGGTCTTGAATCATATCATTAAGTGGCTTCCGTTTGGAGATTTCGGATATGATCCCGATATTTTTACCTCTTCCAGCGAGCGAGAAATTGTTGAAGAAATAATTCGAGAAGGGATTTTGAATCAATGTTACCATGAAGTTCCACATTCGGTGGCGGTAGTGGTTTCAGATTTTGTTGAAAGAGAGAATGGAAAGACATGGATTAGAGCGGAAATTTATTTAGAAAGGGAAAGCCAAAAAAAGATTTTGATTGGTTCTTCCGGTTCCATGATCAAGCAATTAGGAACCAACGCTCGAAAACAGTTGAACCATCTTTTGGGACGTGATATTTTTCTGGAATTATGGGTCAAGGTACGCCTAAAGTGGAGAAATCAAGAAAATTGGATTTCTCGGTTAGTTTTTAAAAAGCCATAATATCCAAAATATGATGTTTGCTCGGTTCCAGAGAGAAAAAAATGGGCAAATGGCGAAGTTCACGCATTTGTAATTCGTAATTATTTAGCCTGGTCAGGCAAAGGTTGGCTGATGAGAAGGGAAAACACCGGATGAATTCGATTTTAATGGTTATCGGAGCCCTCGTAGTAATTTTGCTGGTGTTTGTAATTTTTTCTCAAGACGAAGATGAGGAAACTGAACACGAAATAATTGACGCGGAATTTCCCCAAAAAAACGGTTCAAAAAATTCCGAATCGGGAAAATTGGTTTCATCTTCGGAGAGGCCGTTAGAATCTTCGGGTTATTCTTTACCCGCCCCAAAGCCCCAATTAACCCCGCTCCAACCCGGAATTACGCCAACTTCCCCCCTTCCAAACCCCGTTGGCAGCGAAATTGATTTAAAATTTAGACTAGATCTTGAAGAACAACTTCCCCCTCCAACCGCGCTTTTTTCTCGTACAGTCGCGGTGGCGGTCGTACAATTCAGGTTTACGGAAGAGCTTTTAAATGATTCACTGAAATTCTTAGCGACCCTTGCCGCCGCGGAAGCGGTTATCGATCCCAAGTCAGCTCCATTCCCGTACGGGTTGTTTCTTTCCAATCAAATGGATAGAATTTGGCTTTTTGGAATGGACGAAGATAGGGACGATCCGATTTTTGAAGCGCTTGTTACCCTTTATGATGCGGTCGCCCGCTTTAAAAAAAGCCTTGAAGGAAACTCAATCTTGGGCGAAAATAAAGTTCGAATCGCGGCCGGGCTTTCGTTTGGGGAAGTAAGTCGTGTTGTCCGAGGGCCGATGGGGCAAATTACGCACGTCGGAAGAGCGGTTTATATTGCGGAAACACTTGCAGAATCGGCGGGGGATTTCCAAATTTATGTCGATGAAAAGGTTCACAGGCTTGCCCTTCCGCTTTTTGATTTTCGAGAATGGAAACCGATTAAACTTAGATCCTCCATTCCCCCAATCTCATTTTATGAGGTTCTTGGGTGGAATAAAAAAGAGGAAATTTTCGGCTACGCGGCCCATAAGGAGAATTATGCGCGTAGAGCGGTTGCGGTGGCATATCGATATCTTGACTTCGAAGAATTAACCCCCCTTTTAGCCTTGCTTTCGGACTCCCAAGAAGATGTCGTTTTGGAGACGTTGAAGACTATTACGGAGATTGGTGATGATCGGGCCCTCGGAATTTTAAAAAAGATCCTTCCGGAGGCGGCACACCCCAGAGTTCGAGGAGCCATTATTGAAGCCCTAGGAAAAATCGGGAAAGAAGATATTATCCCTGTTTTATTGGCTTCTACGAAGGATGTAAACTGGCAAGTCAGATACTGCGCGGTAAAGGGATTGTTTCGAATAGCAAAAGAGGCGGCAACAAAGCACCTTGAGCATCTTGAGAATGATGTTGAGGGAGCCGTAAAGGCTTTAGTACATCAAATCCTCTATCTTAAAACGCATGACGAAAAACACCTTCAAATTCTCGAAGCTCTTCTAACAGATCTTTCAATTAGAGCTAGAAAATCAGCTATTGAAGCTCTTATTGAAATAGGAGCACCCGAAACCCTTGTTACGGTGACTGGAACATATCAACTTCAAGACCAGGATTTACGAAGGCATATGTTACGACTATTAATGGAATGCAAATCCCCAGTTCTTTACCAATGTTTTCTTAACATTTTTCGCCATGCGAATGAGGCGAATCGGGCGGATGTGGTAAGAGCGGTTCGTAGAGCTGGTTTGGTGAGTTAAGTATGGCTATTGAAATTCTCATTGTGGATGATGAAGATATGATTCGTTGGACCCTTCGAGATTTTCTTGAGACCGAAGGATACAAAGTATACGAATTCCCCCGAGGAAAAGATTTTTTGAGCTTTTTTCGCGAACGGGGCGGGGATATTGTTTTTCTTGATATCAGGCTTCCGGATGTCTTCGGCTTAGACGTTCTTTCCGAGATTCAAAGTATTGATTCCTCGGTACAAGTGGTAATTATGACCGCTTTTGGAGACGTGGAAACCGCGGTAACTGCCATGAAACATGGCGCATGCGATTATATTTCGAAACCTTACGACCTTGCGGAAATCAATCATCTTATTAAGAAAATCATTGATACTTCCCTTTTGAAAAACCAGTTAACCTTATTGAAAGAGAAGATCGGTGAAAATTTTAATGAGATTCTAGGGGACCACCCAAAAATGAGAACCGTTCGAGAACATATTTCGCTTGCCTCCCAAAGCGATAGTACTACCATTCTTATTCGGGGCGAGTCCGGAACCGGGAAGGAGTTGGTAGCAAGGCAAATTCACCTTCAAAGCAACCGCCGAAGCAAACCTTTCATTGATGTTAACGCCGCCTCAGTTTCTGAAACCCTTCTTGAATCTGAATTGTTTGGGCACGAACGCGGAGCATTCACTGACGCTCTTCATCAAAAGAAAGGCCTTTTTGAATTGGCGCATGAAGGAACCCTGTTTCTTGACGAAATCGGCGATCTTAGCCCGCATCTTCAAGCTAAACTGTTGCGTGTCCTTCAAGAACGGCGATTTCGGCGGGTTGGGGGCTCCAGTGACATAAATGTTGATGTTCGAATTATTACCGCAACAAACGCCGATTTGGAAATATCCATGGAAAAGGGGGTGTGGAGACGCGACCTCTTCTATAGGCTTAACGTTTTCTCAATTTTTTTGCCCCCTTTAAGGGAACACCCTGAAGATATCATGTTATTGGCCAAATTTTTCCTTGAAAAATTTCGAAGGGAGTTTTCCAAAGAAATTCGAGGGTTTTATAAAGATTCCAGCGATCTATTGCAGGCATACTTTTATCCGGGAAATGTCCGCGAGCTTAAAAACCTCATCGAAAGGGCAACCATTTTGGAAACCGGCAATCAAATTAGCGTAAGCAGCCTCCCCGAAGAACTGAGAACTCAAAGAAAAAACCAGGTAAAGTTTTCGCCGGTAATTGAGAAACCTTGGGAAAAACCGGGGTTTAAAATTAGAGATTATGTAAACTCATTGGAGAAACAAATTTTAGTGGATGTTTTAAATTTAGCCGGTTGGAAAAAGAACAATGCAGCTAGAATGTTGGGTTTGACGCGATATGCATTGCGACACCATCTCCAAAAACACGGGCTCGAAAATAATCCCGAAGAAAAGGGTGATTTAAGCACACTTGTGAAGAATAGGGGGGGATTCCCACCTTAATTATTTCTTTTTCCGCTTCAACAGTAGTATTTTCAGATGGCATGTTTTATGCGCTCAATCCAATTGAGATTTTTGAAAATGAGGTAGGAAAATGATTTCTGAACTTCTTCAGGCGGAATTTATTGATCTTGAATTAGATGCGGGAAACAAACAAGAAGCAATAGATCGGTTGTCCAACCTGCTAAGCACTTCGGGTAAAGTTCGCGACCAAAAGCATTTCTTAAAGGCTGTAATGGAACGCGAAAAGCTTGGGAGCACGGCTATTGGCGCCGGCATAGCCATTCCGCATGCCCGTGCTAATACCGTTAAAGAGGTGTCCATCGCTTTCGCGCGATCCTCCAAAGGCGTTGATTTTAACTCAATCGACGGAGATCCGGTGCATTTGATTTTTTTGCTTGCCGCTCCCATTGAATCGGGAAGCCTTTATTTAAAGCTCTTAGCCAGGGTTTCGAGACTTTTGCGCTATCAAGATCTTATTGAAGACCTTAAGAAGGCAACTACCAAAGAAGAAATTGTTCAAATCATTGCCTCTAAAGAATAATTTTTTGGCTGGTTGAAAGTCCATGTTACAAGCCATTTACCAAGGTGATAGCCTCCCTCGGGAGAACTCTTTCTCCAACGGGATCAGAGTTCATATGCGGATTCCCGCGGAAAAAATTTACCTTGGAAGCGTGATTCAAACCCTTAGGGAAATTTTGGATTACCTAAATGTCGAAATAGAATGCTCCAAGGAATTTATTCTCGCCGTTGAGAAAGTTTCCCTTTCAAAAAATTTGTTTAATGTTGTCGGGCAAACATACTCAAATGAGAGCGGCTTTATTGACTGGGACTTCTTTCTAGAAGATTCTAAGCTTAATGTTATTTTGGATAACAAAAGCATGGAAATGTTTGAACCTTCGAACGATGACCGGGAAAAGGTTGAATCTCTTTACATTTTTAGGCATGGAAGCGGGTTCCATGAGCAAGGAATGCTCATAAGTCAAGATAAAACCGATTCAAAGACAAACATTCGTGTCAGGATGCTCCTCGAAATTTAAGATTTTGAACTTTTGAAATCCTCTCAAAGATCCTCTCATCAATTCCCCCGGTTTTTTTAAAACCAGGGGCTTTTTTTTCACAAGAATCGATAAACTTTATTTTCTGAATTTTTTTTCCCCGAAAAAAGAAATGACAAAATTGGTTCATCTTTCGTCTAGTTATTAGGAAGAAAATTACGTAGAATTTATTCCATATGTTTGATCCGATTGAAATTCCTAAAAATGACATGGTTCCTGACGAAGAAATCATCTCGCGAATGAAAGGTAATGCTCCTGACTCTTTTGACGCCATGTTTAAAAAATATGGCGCACAGGTTTTTCGACATGCCAGAGCGATTTTGGGTAGCTTTGAAGCCGCGGAGGACGCCTCTCAGGAGATTTTCCTAAAAGCAATTCTTGGAATCTCCAATCTAAGAGGTAACCGACTAAAACCTTGGCTTTTGTCGATTACCCATAATTTTTGTAATGACCTACTTAGAAAAATTAAAAAAGATCCGAAAACGTTATTTTCTACGGAAAACGAGCATAAGGTTTTTGGTAAGACTCCTTCCGGACTTCCTGAATTAATTTTTGAGCTTAATCCACTGGAGCGAGAGGTAATTTTATTGCGGGTGATCGACGGCCTCCCCTATTCGGAAATCTCTAACATAACTGAAATGGCCGAAGGTACTCTGCGAAACATGGTTTCTAAGATTCTTAAAAGACTCAGGGAGAGAGCGGTTAGCGATGGACTGTAGGCGATTTCAAGAAATACTTGATGAGGCCGCTCTAAATGAGCTCTCCTCTCAGGAAAGGGCCGCGTTCACCCTTCATCTTTCAGGGTGCAACATTTGCCGACGCCATTGGGATGCTCATCAAAAGGTTCAGGCGGTCTTTGATGAAACTTTTAAACCTGACGAAAGTTCCTTGTCTAAAATTCATAGCGGGGTTGTATCCCGCTTGCCTTTTTCAACTATAAATCAGGGAAAATCGCTTGAGAAGAATTTGTCCAGGCTATTTTGGAAGATTTCCACAACATTTGCGGTAGCTATCTTAGGGGTGATTTTGTTTTTTAATTTTTATAATCCGATTCCCCAAAGTTTTCCCACCCAAAATAGCGAAAATAAGATTCCTTTTTCATCATCAAATGTTTTTTTTGCGACCTTCCTCGGAGAGGGAACGATTATTGGGAAAAACGATCGATCCAAGGTAATTTCCTCGGAGGCAGTAAAGCTTTTGCCTAACGACCGAATAATAATGGAAAAACCCGGAAGTAGTCGGATAGTACTACCCAATCTGGGGACTATCACCCTTGTCGGGTTTGGGGAATTCAAAGTAGGCGATGAAGATCTTTCGGTGAGCAGAGGCACTTGCAAGCTTATCTTTTCGGCTTTTCCACGCGGATACAAGGTGCGCCTTCCCAATGCCATTTTAGGTATCCGGGGAACTATTATAAATGTTGAGATTCTGGATGGTACAGATACCGTTATGGTTTTAGAAGGGAAAATTGAATGGCAGCATAAGATTTCCAAGAAAACGGGTTTCTTTAAAGCAGGGCAGGGTGCCAAATTTGCAAGAAAGGATGTCATTCTATTTCCTTCACCCGTGTTGGAAACTGTAACTGTTTCTTCCCCGTCAAATGCTTCCTCTCAACCGTCCCATTTAGGCTTACCATCTATCTCCCAGGATATTTCATCCCCTTCCGCTGGAAACCTTGTACAAGACAATTATCCGTCAACTCAAACAAGAAGCATAGATGAAGGATTTTAGGAAAACAAAAGGAAGGGTTATGTTGGTTAAAAAGGCTTTATCCGCGTTTTTTCTTCTTTCCCTGATTTCTCATGGGTGTTTTGGGGTCGGCCTTAACCCTCAATTTAAGCCGAATGAATATGTCTTGAAACTGTATCAAAGAGTTTTATCGATAGGCCAAGCAATCTTGGAATTCGAGGAGGAAACAATCGCGCGCTTAAAAAGCAAACATCCGATTGATTCCGATTCTCTGGTATCTCGGTTCTTGTCCGGCAAAAGCCAAATTAAAGCCTTGCGAAAACTTGCCCGTCGTTTCGAAAGCCGCGTTTCCAATTCCGACCCTTTGTTTCCCAAAATTCAATCTCTGAAAGAACGGCTTATTTCCTTCCTGCGAAGGCATCGCCAAAATGGCGAAAAGTTAAAGGAACTTGGAGGGTCCAAATGGATCGCTTCCTTTAAGGGAGTTGATGATGCCTTTAGTGATGGGGAAATCGATCCGAATTGTGCAAGTTTTCCCGTGAGAACAATTGACGAACAGTTTTGAAGAAAGAAGGAGGTGAAACCGCCCTGGTAAATTGCTTTGATTGACTATTCAAAAATTTTAGTTCTAACTTTTTCTGGCTGAAAGGAGTTTTCTAATGAATCGTTTTATTGGTCTAATGTTTGTTATTCTTGCAACCTTTACGTTTGGCGCGGCTCCCGCCTCTGCGGATTTCGCGACCGTAAATCTTTGGGTATATCAGGCACCCTCCACGCCAATGCAAGGCGCGAAAGTAAATTTTCATGACAACGTCACTAATTACGATTACAGTCTCGTTACCGGGCCTTCAGGGCATGTTTGGTACATTCTCGACAACACCCACCAAATTAAACTTACAGTTGATGGCCCGGATGGCCAGCACTTTTCTCAAACGGGTATGATCGGTGAAAAAAACAATGCAATAAAAATGACTCTTACTTTTAACAAGAACTTCGATACCAAACTGACATATACGAAACTTGGCGATTCAACCTTTTGCAAAATGACATTCAAAGCCACCGATAAAACCGGGAAACCGCTTCCAAATCTAAGCTATCAGCTAGTCCAAACGGATGTTACTCCGAATATTACCTGGATATCGACCGGGTTTCTTGATAGGCAAGGGATGGCTGTTTGGTGGTGCTGGAAACCCACTTCGTGGAAATTCACCCTTCTTTCTAATCAAGAGTATCAAGGGGAGCAAGCATTCGATGTTAAGGAAAACGATACGAAAAAAGCGTTGGAATTGAAGGCCGACCCCTTAACGAAGGGAAGCACCGCTGCTCCGGGTGGAATGTAACCAGAGATTTTGGTTTCTTACAACCAATATTCGGAAGGGTTTCAACCTTCCGGATATTGGGTTTAAGGTTGGAATATGGAATCAAGAAATTAGCTGTGGAAGCGTGGGCAGGCATAGGGTAAACATGTACAGATTATTGAAAGGGGTATCAATCCGGTGAAGAAAAGTTTTTGCGTATTTTGGGTTTTTGTACAGTTTTCGTTTTTGTCGGCGAATGTTTGCTGGTCCGCGAAACCACATAAGGGTAAAAGAACGGGGCCGGTATTCCCAGCTTTAGAAAAAATCGTGGATTCTTTTTCAACGCTTGATTTGAACAAAGACGGGATTGTCGATGTCGTTGAGCAAGGTCCAATAAAGAACCGGAAACATATTGAATTAGTTAAATCAATTGACGCCGACGGTGATTCAAAGATTACGAAAATTGAAGTTAGAAGAAAAATTTTTTCTACGGTGTTAACCCGCACTGAAGGCTTATTTTCTAAAATCAAAGAAACGATTACGAATGATTCCGCAAACGTGATCCCCAAAAATGATCTTTCGCAAAAACTAGATCCTTACCTTGCAAAAAAAGCGATTGAGTTGTGCAATCCCAATAATGCGGGGAACCTTTCAGATGAGGAAAAGGGGAAAATCGAACCGATAGTTTTTGTAAATGCGATACGCAAAAATCTTGAAATTCTTAACGCTTTCGTGAATTCTCCTCCGCCGGTGACCGAAAGAAATTCCCAACAACGCCTTATTTTTTTCACAATGGACGAGAATGAAAATAACAACATCGAGCCGACTGAATTTGATGCGTTCCTAAAAAAAGCGCTTGGAGAAGCGGTCTCCCCGATCGCGATAGATTTTTTGAAGCGACCAAAGAAAGAAACAGTGATTTCCTCAAGACCCCAAAAGGTGAAAGTTGAGACTAGTTCCCCTCAAGTGAAAACTCAAAACCTGCCCCCCGTTAAAACCACTTCCCCTAGCAATCTGAATTATATTGTTGCCGCTCAGAACCAATCACCTGAGCAAGAATCTCCAAATCTCGGGGAAGGTTTGTTGAATGACGGAAATGAAGAAAACATTCTTTGGTGATTTTTTGCTTAAATAAAAACGCATTGAAAAATGTTTTTTCGATGTTACCAAACTCTTTAATGAAGTGAGTTTTTCAATTCGTGATTAGTAACTCGTAATTTTATGTGTTGATGGTTATTAGGTAACCGCAAAAAATAGAAATCAATTCTTGGACTTATTAATTCCCATTTGCTACAATAGGGCTATTGATTTCAGCGGGAGTAGCCTTATGAAAAATCGGTGTAAAAATTTTCCCACGTTTTTGGCCCTGTTACAAATTTTCTTATGCCATTTGGCATACGCTCAAGATCTCGTTGCCCCGCTATTTAACCAGGGAATTGCGCTTTATAGTCAAAGAGATTTTCTTGGAGCTTCGGAATACTTGGGGCAGGTTTGCGATATGGCGCCAAACAATACTCAAGCCCGATTTTACCTTGCTTACTCGCTGATTGCAATTCGGAAGTTCGATGAGGCTTTTCGCCATGCGGAGATTCTCTGCGGTCAAGACCCCCAAAATCAACAATATTTCGCTTTGCGCGACCAAATCCAAAAGACCATTTCAGCATCGAGGGCCGTTAGGCCTTCTTCTTCCGGTCGTTATTCCCTTGTCCCAAAGGAGGCAAAAGTTTCTGAAAGCCCAAACCTAACTAAGCCTCCCCCGACAAACCCTCCGCGTGAACGAACCGAATTGGATGGGGCATTGGACGCTTTTGATTCTCAAAATTTCGCCAGCGCTTCAGAAATTTTGGATGCCATTATCGCCAAAGACCCCAAAAACGCTAAAGCTCTTCATTACAGAGGAATGGTTGAATCACAGCAAGGGAAATATTCCGACGCCCGACCATGGTTTGAAAAGGCAATTTCGGTAAAACCCGATATGTTTGAAACTTTTTTCCTTCTCGGAGAAACTTTGATGAAGGAAGAAAAGCTTAAAGAAGCTGAAACCACATTTGCAAAAGCCATTGCGATAAAAGAAGATGTTTTTGCGCTAATCAATTTTGCCGAAGTAAAAAAAAGACTGGGAAAAATGAACGATGCGGTAGAACTCTACAACAAAGCTTTAAAAATTGACGGGAACGTGGTTGAAGCCAAATTGAATTTGGCTGATGTAACTCTTGACCAGGGGAAAGTCCAGGAGGCTGCTCAGGTGGTTAATGAGGTTTTGACCTCCGACCCCGCAAACTCGTTCGCGCATTTTATCAAAGGAAAGATCCTCTACAGCGGAAATTTGATCGATGATTCGATCGCGGAGTTAAAGCAAGCGATTTCCGGGTCCGGCGATAATTCCTATTACAAGACCTTTCTTGCAAAGGTTTATCTTGGGAGCGGAAGAGGAAATGAAGCGTTGGAGATTGGAAACGACCTTTTAAAAGATGACCCCAATAGCTGGGATGCAAGACTAATTCTCGCGGAAGGGTTATTGTTAAACGGGGAAGTTGCGAATGCGCAAGAACATGCCGAACAAGCGGAAAAAGTTAAAAGGAGTCCGGACCTTTTTAAGTTGAAAGCTAAGATTGCTAGAAGAAGCGGGAATAATGAAAAAGCTCAGGAAATGTTTAAAGCTTGCATTTCAAGCGACCCGAAGAATGGTCAGAATTACCTTGAGTTTGCTTTGTTCCTGGAAGAAACTGGGGACCAACCCTTTGCGGTGGAGGTTTACAAAGAGATCAAATCCAAATTCCCTGAATCTATTTTTGCCGTACAGGCACAAGCAAAACTTGACTCATTCCCAAGCGTTAATCCGCCTCCTCTTTCTTCACCTCCCAAGCCAAATCCTCAAGGCAAATCCCTTTATTAACTGAAAAAAAGTAGGTAACAGCTCAATACATTGGGCTAATTTTAGAATTGTCTTTTTCCTATTTCCAATGTTACAGGTGATGACCTTACCAGAAAGGATTAATATTAGAAAATGTGTGGAATTATAGGGTATATAGGAGAAAAACCGGCGAAAGACGTGATTTTCGAAGGCCTAACGCGCTTGGAATACCGGGGTTATGATTCCGCGGGGATCGCGGTTTTGGAGAATGAACGGCTCTTGGTTAGGAAAGATATGGGGAAATTGAGAGACCTTCAAAAAAACATGGTTGCTGATTTCAATTCCCCTTCAACCCAAGGAATTGGTCATACCCGCTGGGCAACCCACGGGCGTCCTTCCGCCTTTAATGCCCATCCGCATGGCGATTGTCATGGCTCCCTTATGGTCGCCCATAACGGAATCATCGAAAATTATATGAAATTGAAAGAACGCCTTCTTTCCCAAGGCCATGTCTTTCTGTCTGAAACGGACTCAGAAGTTCTTGCGCACCTTATTGAATCATATTATCAAGGAGTCCTTGAAGAGGCTGTCAGAAAAGCCCTTCACGATGTCGAAGGAGCTTATGGAATCGCCGTTATCCATAAAAACCACCCGGATAGGTTGGTTTGCGCCAGAAAAGATTGCCCGCTCATCGTCGGAGCGGGTTCCGGCGAAAATTTTATTGCATCGGATGTCCCGGCGATTATTAATCACGCGAGAAACGTGGTTTACTTAAACAATCTTGAGAGCGCAACCATTTTCCGCGAAAAAATAAGCTTCTTTGATTTTGAGGGAAACCCGATTGAAAAAAAGTGGCACCATCTAGACTGGAACCCTGTCGCAGCGGAAAAAGGCGGCTTTTCCCACTTTATGCTTAAGGAAATTTTCGAGCAACCGCAGGTTATTCGTAATACTATCGGAGGCCGCACATCGGAAGAAGATGGGAAAATTTATCTAACCGAGCTCGGCCTCTCGGGCCCGGATATTTTTAAAACCCAGAGAATCGTTATCATCGCCTGCGGAACGGCATTTTACTCGGGTTGCGTGGGAAAATATCTGATCGAAAAGCTTGTACGTGTGCCGGTTGATTGCGACCTTGCAAGCGAATTTCGGTATCGAAACCCTCTTGTTGACGCCAACACTCTTGTTATCGCCATAAGCCAATCCGGGGAGACCGCCGACACTCTCGCGGCGGTTAAGGAAGCAAAATCTCGCGGAGCGAAAGTCCTCGGAATAGTCAACGCCAAGGAATCTTCTCTTACCCGGGAAGTAGACGGTTTGGTGTATATTCATGCGGGCCCTGAAGGCTTATATTGCGATGCTGACAGCTATCACGCTTCTTGCTCTTTTCTTGGGAAAGATTAGGGGCGCCTTGACCTCTGATTTTGTAAAGGAAATAATTCATGAATTAAAAAAACTTCCCCAAGATATAGAGAAACTCCTTGCGGACACCGAGTCCATAAGACAACTTGCGAAGAAATTCCAGGGAGCCCGCAACTTTCTTTTTCTTGGTCGAGGAATCAATTTTCCTACGGCTCTTGAAGGCGCTTTGAAATTGAAGGAGATTAGCTACATTCACGCGGAAGCTTATGCGGCGGGTGAAATGAAACATGGACCCATAGCGCTGATTGATAAAGACCTTCCCGTATTGGCCATTTCCACCCGCTCTGAAACGTACGATAAGTTGATATCAAATTTAAAAGAAGTTCAAGCTCGCTCGGGAATTCTTATTGCCTTGGCAACCGAAGGTGATGAAATCTTAAAAACGTTTGTTGAAAACGTAATTTACGTTCCCAAATGTCTTGAGATTTTCTCTCCAATCTTAAACATCGTCCCCCTCCAATTGTTTTCCTATTTCGTCGCGGATTTTAGGGGCCTGGACGTCGATCAACCCAGGAATTTAGCCAAATCCGTTACGGTGGAGTGATATTGTTTCCTCAAAAATTCATATTG